>NZ_JBZWBG010000010.1:0-272220 GCF_058680555.1 Pseudomonas sp. YA1 | reverse complement strand
TGCACGCGCTGGCCGGTCGGCTGGCCGGACTGCGGGTCGCGCGGGATGATCACTTCGTGGTTGAAGCCCTGGACCATCACCTGGTCCTCGTGGCCTTCCTGGTAGGTGTTGCCGACCGAATCCTCGGTGAAGGCGCCGGCGGTGATCAGGCCCTGCTTGGTGCCGGTGATGGACATATAGGCGGGGGTTGCCATGGATGCTCTCCTTGCGTGAGTAGGAAATCCCGCGGGTTGGACCACCCCTCGGGCAACTTCACCTAACAATTCTCATGCCAGTGTTTTAACTATCCTTATAAATCAAACGCATCCGACGGATAATTGTTATCCATGTCTCGTTTTGAATGAAAAATAACAAGTGAATTGAGCAAGAAGTTGCGCAGTGCTGTGCAACTTTTTGCGCAGTAGTGTCCAGGCCAGTATTTTCAAGGGCTGTGGGCTGTTATTGGGGATGTTTCTTGGTTTTCATTGTGCAACTTCTTGCACAATCGCTATTACGCTCTAAATCAGCTGTTGGTCCGCTTGGAAGGCCTATGTTTCGAGGCTCTCCAGAGGAATCCACTGTTGTCTGCCTTATTTTTTATAAATTGTTAACTACCTGTTTTGGTAGGGTTTTCCAAATGGCCATCAATGTCGTTATGATGGCTATAGCCAAGCCGTAAAGGGCATGGACGCAGACGCCTGACGTTTGGCTGAAAATCTTTCATTGATTCGTATCAATGAATAGGAAAATTCCCAAAGAGGGAATGTCCTGTTGCTTGCCAGTTTTTATGTTGTTTTCATGGAAAAGGCAAAGAGCTCTTCAGACTATTGGGATTTTCGTTCGGTTTTTATGCCAACTAGTTGAATTGTTAAGATATTCATTGGCGCACATGGTGTGCATTGAAGGGTTAGGATGACCTATTCGAGCAAGCTCTCCTCGCATTATCTGGAACTCGCGGAACAGCCGATTTCAAAGGATGTCTTTGCGGGTGAGGATGTGCGTTTTTCCAGCGAATACGAGGCGCTGGAAAATGAGCTGGGTAAGGCGCTCTCGCTCCATGAGAACGGCCAGACCGACTGGTTGAAAATCCTGGAAAACAGCGAAGCGCTGCTTCGTGCCCAATCCAAGGACCTGCGTGTTGCAGCCTGGTTGACCTGGGCCCTCTACCAACGGGAATCCTTTCCCGGTTTGCTGGCCGGACTGGGATTGCTGGAACGTCTGTGCAGCCGGCATTGGGTCGAGATCCATCCGCTCAAGGCGCGCACTCGCGCCGCGGCCATTGCCTGGCTGGTGCCCCGGCTGGAGCAGGCGCTGAACGAAAACGTACCGATCAAGGAGCAACTCCCCCTGTTCCGGCGTCTCGCCGAGCACCTGGAAAAACTCGATACCGCGCTGACCGCGCAACTGGGCGACGACGCGCCCTTGTTGCTGCCGATCAGCCGACGCCTTTCGGGCATGCTCCAGCGCGCCGCCGACAACCAGCCCGAACCTGGCGTGGTCGGCGCCGTGGTGGCCCAGGTCAAGCAGGCGGCCAGCCAGTTGCTGGCGCCGGGTGCGCCCATCGACAACGAGCGCGACGCCCACAAGGCCATGCGCGCCCAGCAGGAGGCCGCACGCCCCCTGTGCGCCTGGTGGCTGAAGCAGAAAGCCACCGATCTGCGCGCGCTGCGCCTCAACCGGACGATGCTCTGGCTGCCCATCGAGTCCATGCCCGAGCGCAATGCCGAACAGGTCACTGCGCTAAGGGGAGTGCCGGCGGACAAGCTGAAAAGCTACCAGGAGCGTTTCGCCCAGGGCCTGTACGCCGATCTCCTGGTGGAGCTGGAGGCGAGCCTGGCACGGGCGCCGTTCTGGTTCGACGGCCAGCGCCTGGTCTGGGAGTGCCTGCAAGGGCTCAACGCCGAGCAGGCGATGCGGGAAGTCGAAATGCATTTCGCCTTGCTCCTGCAGCGTCTGCCGGGGCTGGTGGAGCTGCGTTTCCACGACGGCAGCGCATTCGCCGATGCGGCCACCCGTGGCTGGATCAGCGCCCATGTCATGCCCCATCTCCAGAACGACAGTGCGCCGCGCAAGGTCGAGACCGTGGCCCTGCAGGCCGAATGGGACGTCGCCCTGGACGAGGTCCAGCCGGTGTTGCGCAAGGACGGCCTGAAGGCGGCGGTACAGGTGTTGAAGCAGGGCATGAAGCGCGCCCACGGCGGGCGAGCCCGGTTCTTCTGGCAACTGAGCCTCGCGCGACTGTGCTTCCTGGCGAAGAAGTACGAGCTGGCCAAGACCCAGCTGGAGAGCCTCGACCATCAGTTGCACGAATCGGGATTGCACGCCTGGGAGCCCGATCTGGCGCTGGATGTACTGCACCTGCTGCATAGCTGCTGCGAGCTGTTGCCGCAGAACCACGCCGTGCGAGAACGCAAGGAAGACATTTATCGCAGGCTGTGCCACCTCGATCTCGAGGTGGTGCTCGAATAGGGCTTCGCGCCCTCAATTCTCAAGGAGAAAAAGCCATGGCCAAAGAAGGCTCGGTAGCCCCAAAGGAACGCATCAACGTCACCTTCAAGCCCGCCACCGGCGGTGCCCAGGAAGAAATCGAACTGCCGTTGAAGCTACTGGCGATCGGCGATTACACCCAGCGCGCGGATGAGCGCAAGGTGGAGGACCGCAAGCCGATCGGCATCGACAAGATGACCTTCGACGAGGTCCTGGCCAAGCAGGAGCTGGGGCTGACGCTGAGCGTACCCAATCGTCTCCAGGAGGAGGGCGGCAGCGACGAGCTGGCGGTGGGGCTGCAGATCAACTCGATGAAGGACTTCAACCCGGCCAGCATCGTCGAGCAGGTGCCCGAGCTGAAGAAGCTGATGGAGTTGCGCGATGCGCTGGTGGCCCTCAAGGGCCCGCTGGGCAACGCCCCGGCGTTCCGCAAGGCCATCGAAAGCGTACTCGCCGACGACGAGTCCCGTAGCCGTGTGCTGGGCGAGCTGGGGCTGAGCGCCGCCCCCTCCCAGGACGCCTGAGCCACCCCTAGCCAAGGAAGCAGATACATGAGCACCAGTGCCGCACAGCAAGGCCGGAACCAGAACGGCGAATACAACATTCTCGACAGCATCATCGCCGAGACCCGCCTGAGCCCGGACGACGAGGCCTACGACATCGCCAAGCGCGGCGTCTCCGCCTTCATCGAGGAATTGCTCAAGCCGCAGAACGACGGCGAGCCGGTGAAGAAGGCGATGGTCGACCGGATGATCGCCGAGATCGATGCCAAGCTCAGCACGCAGATGGACGAGATCCTCCATCATCCCGATTTCCAGGCGCTGGAGTCGGCCTGGCGCGGCCTGCAACTGCTGGTCGACCGCACCAACTTCCGCGAGAACATCAAGATCGAGATTCTCAGCGTTTCCAAGCAGGACCTGCTGGACGATTTCGAGGACTCGCCCGAGGTGATGCAGTCCGGCCTGTACAAGCACATCTACACCGCCGAATACGGCCAGTTCGGTGGCCAGCCGGTCGGCGCCATCATCGCCAACTACTACATGTCGCCCAGTTCGCCTGACGTCAAGCTGATGCAATACGTCTCCAGCGTGGCCTGCATGGCCCATGCGCCGTTCGTGGCGGCCGCCGGTCCGAAGTTCTTCGGCCTGGAAAGCTTCACCGGCCTGCCGGACCTGAAGGACCTGAAGGATCATTTCGAAGGCCCGCAGTTCGCCAAGTGGCAGAGCTTCCGCCAGTCCGAGGATTCCCGCTACGTGGCGCTGACCGTACCGCGCTTCCTGCTGCGCACGCCCTACGATCCGGAAGAGAATCCGGTCAAGTCGTTCGCCTACAAGGAGACCGTGGCCAACAGCCACGAGCATTACCTGTGGGGCAACACCGCCTATGCCTTCGGCACCAAGCTGACCGACAGCTTCGCCAAGTATCGCTGGTGCCCGAACATCATCGGGCCGCAGAGCGGCGGTGCGGTGGAGGACCTGCCTTTGCACCACTTCGAGAGCATGGGCGAGATCGAGACCAAGATCCCCACCGAGGTGCTGGTGTCCGATCGCCGCGAGTACGAACTGGCCGAGGAAGGCTTCATTTCCCTGACCATGCGCAAGGGCAGCGACAACGCCGCGTTCTTCTCCGCCAGCTCGGTGCAGAAGCCGAAGTTCTTCGGCATCAGCGCCGAAGGCAAGGCCGCGGAGCTGAACTACAAGCTCGGCACCCAGCTGCCGTACATGATGATCGTCAACCGCCTGGCCCATTACCTGAAGGTCCTGCAACGCGAACAGCTTGGATCGTGGAAGGAGCGTACCGACCTCGAACTGGAGCTGAACAAGTGGATCCGCCAGTACGTCGCCGACCAGGAAAACCCCAGCGCCGAAGTACGCGGCCGTCGCCCGCTGCGCGCTGCGCAGATCATCGTCAGCGACGTCGAGGGCGAGCCGGGCTGGTACCGCGTCAGCCTGAACGTGCGCCCGCACTTCAAGTACATGGGGGCGGACTTCACCCTGTCGCTGGTCGGCAAGCTGGACAAAGAGTAAGCGGAGCTTTCCATGACCGGATACGGCAGCCTGTTCGAGCGCCTGAACGGCGACGCGGATAAGCGCGTCGGCTGGAGCCGCGAGGTTTCCGCCATGGCGTCGGTGGCTGCCCATCTGGGCAAGATGCTCAGCACCCGGGCGGGCAGCGTGCAGACGCTGTCCGACTACGGGTTGCCCGATCTCAACGACATGCGCCTGAGCCTGCACGACTCCCTGAGCCAGGCCCGCTCGGCCATCGAAGGTTTCATCGAGGCTTACGAACCGCGCTTGAGCGACGTGCGTGTCGTTTCCCTGCCACGCGACAACGACCAGCTCCGCCTGGCCTTCAGCATCGAAGGGTTGCTGGAGGTGGAAGGTTTCAAGCGCCAGGTGAGTTTTTCCGCATGCCTGGATGGCAGCGGCCAAGTGACGGTCAGCTAAGGAGGTTTCGATGTCCGGCAAACCCGCAGCCCGCGTTTCCGATCCTACCGCTTGTCCGCTCCCCGGGCATGGCAGCAATCCCATCGTCGTCGGTTCCGCCGACGTGTTCTTCGACGGCCTCGCGGCGGCCCGCCAGGGTGACGCCTCGGCCTGGCGCTGTACCGCTTCGATGCCTGGTTCGTCCATGAGGTCTTCTGAGATGGGCGCGAATCGGGTCGATTACGGAAAGACAACGGACACCGTGGGTTTCCGATCTTCAGGCCAGAAATGTCATTGCGGTTTTGGCGGCAGCGGTCAGACGACTGCCATCAGTGAAACGATATCCAGCAGGTAAGCCGTGTCCTTCAATCATTACTACCAGAGCGAACTCACCGCACTGCGCCAGCTGGGGCGCCGTTTCGCCGAGCGTAGCCCGGCCCTGGCCCCGTTTCTCGGACAGGTCGGACGCGATCCGGATGTCGAGCGCCTGCTCGAGGGCTTTGCCTTCCTGACCGGGCGGTTGCGGCAGAAGCTGGACGACGAGTTGCCGGAACTCAGCCACTCGATGATGCACCTGCTGTGGCCGAACTATATGCGCCCGCTGCCGGCTTTCAGCATTCTCCAGTTCGACCCCCTGACCCGCCCGGGCGGGGCGCTGCGCGTGGAGCGCGATACGCCGGTCGAGAGCCGGCCGGTGGGCGAGGTCGCCTGTCGCTTCCGTACCTGCTACGCCACCGAAGTCCTGCCGCTGGTGCTGGAGGCGCTCAACTATTCGGTGACCGGCGAGGGTGCGCTGCTCGGCCTGCGCCTGGCGGTGAACTGCGACGGGCATCTCGGCGAGCTGGGCCTGAGTCGGCTGCGCCTGCACCTGGCCGGCGAGCGCTACATCAGCCAGATGCTCTATCTGTGCCTGCTGCGCAACCTGGAGAGCATCCAACTGATTCCGCTGGACGCCCATGGGCGGCCACTGGATGGCGTGGCCGGCAAGCCGATGTCGTTCCGCCTGACGGGCGAGCGGGTGCAGCCGGTGGGGTTCGCCGAAGACGAGGCGTTGATTCCCTATCCGCTGAATACCTTCCGTGGCTATCGCTACCTGCAGGAATACTTCGCGTTCCAGGACAAGTTCCTGTTCGTCGACGTGGATGGCCTTGACCTGCTCGGCGCTCTGCCCGAGGAAACCCTCAAGCAGGTCCGCGGCCTTGAGTTGCGCTTCGATATCCGCAAGAGCGGCATCCAGCGCCTGCACCCGACGCTGGAGAACGTCAAGCTGTACTGTACGCCGGTGGCCAACCTGTTCCGCCACGATGCGCTGCCGATCCGCCTCGACGGCAAGCAGGACGAGTACCTGCTGATGCCGGCCGAATACAGCCTGGAGGACTGCGGGGTGTTCTCGGTAGAGGGCGTCACCGGCTGGCGGCCGGGCGGGCTCGGCTACCAGGCCTACGTGCCGTTCGAGTCCTTCGAGCACGATCCCAGCTTCGACGTTCCCGAAGCACGGCCCCACTACAGCGTCCGGCAACGTACCTCGTTGCTGCACGATGGCCTGGACACCTACCTGAGCTTCGGCATCCGCCATCCCGAGCAGATCGAGACGCTGTCGGTGGAACTGACCTGCACCAACCAGAACCTGCCCCAACGGCTGCGCCTGGGCGATATCTGCGTCGCCTGCGAAGGCACGCCGGAGTTCCTCGGTTTCCGCAATATCACCCCGGCGACGCCGAGCTATGCGCCGCCGCTGAACCGCGATTTCCTCTGGAAACTGATCAGCAACATGTCGCTCAACTACCTGTCGCTGGCCAACGTCGACGCGCTCAAGGTGATCCTCGAAACCTACGACCTGCCGCGCTACTACGACCAGCATGCGGCGAAGGTCAGCAAGCGCCTGCTGGGCGGGCTCAAGGCGGTCCGCCACGAGCATGTCGACCGCCTGCATCGGGGCCTGCCGCTGCGCGGCTTGCGTACCGAGCTGACGATCGATCCGGAAGGCTACATCGGCGAGGGCGACCTGTTCGTGTTCGCTTCGGTTCTGAACGAATTTTTCGCGCTTTACGCCAGCATCAACTCCTACCACGAGTTGCGGGTGAGGAGCACACAGGGAGACGTGTACCAATGGAAACCGCGCATGGGTTTGCAGCCCCTGCTGTAAGCGCGCTGGCCCGGGGCATTCGCGAGTACTCGCTGTTCCAGGCGGTCCTGCTGGTCATGGATCGCCTGCGCGAGGAACATCCCGGCCTGGGAGACGAGGCGCTCTACGATCAGTTGGAATTCCAGGCCAATCCTAGCCTCGGCTTCCCGGGCAGCGATGTCGATCGGGTGGAGTTCTTCGAAGAGCGCGGCATGCTGCGGGCGCGGCTGCGTTTCAACCTGATCGGCTTGTTCGGTGCCAGTTCGCCGTTGCCGGCGTTCTACAGCGAACAGGCCCTGGGCGACAGCGAGGAGGGCAATCCTACGCGGAACTTCCTCGATCTCTTCCATCACCGCCTGCATCGGCTGCTGTTGCCGATCTGGCGCAAGTACCGTTACCGGGTGAGCTTCCAGAGCGGCGCGAGCGATGCGTTCTCCGCTCAGTTGTTCGCCCTCGTCGGATTGGGCGGGGAAGAGATCCGCAAGGCCAGGGAACTGAACTGGAAACGCCTGCTGCCCTACCTGGGCCTGCTCAGCCTGCGGGCGCACTCGGCGGCCTTGATCGAGTCGGTGCTGCGCTACTACTTCAAGCATGCCGAACTGGTCGCCGAGCAGTGTATCGAACGGCGCGTCGCGATCCTCGAAGAGCAGCGCAACCGACTCGGCCTGTTCAACAGCCAGCTTGGCGAAGACGCGGTGCTGGGCGAACGGGTCCGCGACCGCAGCGGCAAGTTCCGCATTCATATCCGCCAGCTCGACTGGCAGCGCTTCCACGAGTTCCTGCCGATCGGTCCCGGCTACCAGCCGCTTTGCGCGCTGGTCCGCTTCACCCTGCGCGACCCGCTCGACTACGACATCCGGCTGGTCTTGCGCCACGAGGAAATCCGCGAGTTCCGCATCGGCGCGCAGAACGCCTGCCGCCTTGGCTGGACCAGCTGGCTGGGCCGGGAGCGCGCCGATGGCGTGGTGACGCTGGGCAGCAAGATTCATTAAGGATGGATGAGCATGATCAACGTAGACCTGCAACAACTGATTCAGGCGCTGGATGCCGACACCCGGCGCGACCTCGAAGGCTCGGCCGAGCGCTGCGTAGCCCGTGGCGGCAGCAAGGTACTGGTGGAGGACCTGTTGCTGGGCCTGCTGGAGCGTCCCCAGGGACTGCTGGCGCGCGCCCTGCAGGATGCCGCGGTGGACGCTGGCGAACTCAACGCCGCGTTGCAAGCGCGGGGCGAGCACAGCGCCTCGCGCAATCCGGTGTTCGCGCCCGAGCTGGTGCAGTGGCTGCAGGATGCGCTGTTGCTGGCCAACCTCGAACTGGGCCGTAGCCAGATCGACCAGGCGGCATTGATCCTGGCCCTGCTACGCAACCCGTTGCGCTATGCCGGCAGCCGCTACCAGCCGCTGCTGGCGCGGCTCGACATCGAGCGGTTGAAGGATTTCGCGCTCTCGCAGCCGCTGGAGGGCGCGCCCAGCGGCAAGCCGGGCGGTGGCGAGTCCCTGTTGCAGCGTTTCACCCACAACCTTACCCAGCAGGCGCGCGACGGCAAGCTCGATCCGGTGCTCTGTCGCGACGGGGCTATTCGCCAGATGGTCGACATCCTGGCCCGTCGGCGGAAAAACAACCCCATCGTGGTCGGCGAGGCTGGCGTCGGCAAGACCGCCATCGTCGAAGGCCTGGCCTCGCGGATCGCCGCAGGGGAAGTGCCGCTGGCGCTGAGGGACGTCGAGCTGTTGTCCCTCGACATGGGCCTGTTGCAGGCCGGTGCCAGCGTGAAGGGCGAGTTCGAGCGGCGCCTGAAAGGCGTCATCGACGAAGTGAAGGCAGCGCTCAGGCCGACCATCCTGTTCATCGACGAGGCCCATACGCTGATCGGCGCGGGCGGTCAGGCCGGCGGCTCGGATGCCGCCAACCTGCTCAAGCCGGCCCTGGCTCGTGGCGAGTTGCGCACCATCGCGGCGACGACCTGG
The DNA here is from genome assembly GCF_058680555.1 of Pseudomonas sp. YA1. NCBI lineage: Bacteria > Pseudomonadati > Pseudomonadota > Gammaproteobacteria > Pseudomonadales > Pseudomonadaceae > Pseudomonas > Pseudomonas sp. YA1. The sequence goes on along the minus strand of NZ_JBZWBG010000010.1, from coordinate 263,236 downwards.
GCCGAATACAAGAAGTATTTCGAGAAGGACCCGGCGCTGGCCCGGCGCTTCCAGCCCGTGCAGTTGCATGAGCCGAGCGTTGCCGAGGCGGTGACGATCCTGCGTGGCCTGGCCCGGGTTTACGAGGAAAGCCACGGTATCTACCTGCGCGACGACGCGGTGGTGGCCGCCGCCGAACTGTCCGCCCGCTACCTGGCGGGTCGCCAGTTGCCGGACAAGGCCGTCGACGTCCTCGACACCGCCTGTGCGCGGGTGCGCATCAGCCTGGCGGCGGCGCCGGAGAGTCTCGAGCGCCTGCGCGGCGAGCTGGCCGAAGGCGAGCGCCAGCGCCAGGCCCTGCGCCGCGATGCCGAGGCAGGCCTGCCGATCGACCACGATGCCCTGCAGGCGCTGGAGGAGCGCCTGGCCCAGGTGGAAAGCGAGCGGCACGTACAGGAGGACCAGTGGAGCCGCCAGCGCGAACTCGCCGAGCGCCTGCTCGCCCTGCGCCAGCAATTGGCCAGGGCCCGCGAGGCGAACCGGGAAGAGCAGGGCGGCGAGGCGGACGCGGAGACTTTCCCGGCCGACCAGCATGGCGGTGTCGAAGCCCTGGAAAAGGCCCTTCACGAAACCCGCCAGGCACTCGCCGATGCCCAGGCCCAGGGGCGGCTGGTCAGCTTCGAGGTCTGCCCGCGCCTGGTTGCCGAGGTGATCGGCGCCTGGACCGGCGTACCGGTGGAACAACTGGCGCGGGAACACAACGCCAAGGTGGTGGGGTTCGCCGACGACCTGCGGACGCGGATCCGTGGCCAGGAACAGGCGGTCAGCGCCCTGGACCGCGCGATGCGCGCCACCGCGGCCGGGCTGAACAAGCCCGATGCGCCGGTCGGCGTGTTCCTGCTGGTGGGCCCGAGCGGGGTGGGCAAGACCGAGACCGCGCTGGCGCTGGCCGACCTGCTGTATGGCGGCGAGCGTTTCATCACCACCATCAACATGTCCGAGTTCCAGGAGAAGCACACCGTCTCGCGCCTGATCGGCGCGCCGCCCGGCTATGTCGGCTATGGCGAGGGTGGCATGCTCACCGAGGCGGTACGCCAGAAGCCCTATTCGGTGATATTGCTGGACGAGGTGGAGAAGGCCGATCCGGACGTGCTCAACCTGTTCTACCAGATCTTCGACAAGGGCGTGGCCAACGATGGCGAAGGGCGCGAGATCGATTTCCGCAATACCTTGATCCTGATGACCTCCAACCTCGCCAGCGAGCACATCGCCGCGCTTTGCCAGGACGGCGCGCGGCCTTCCGCCGAACTCCTGGAGGAAACCATCCGGCCGGCGCTCAGCCGGCATTTCAAGCCGGCGCTGCTGGCGCGCATGCGCGTGGTGCCTTACTACCCGGTGGGCGGCCCGGTACTGCGCGAGCTGATCGAGATCAAGCTGGAACGCCTCGGCGAGCGTCTGGCCCGCCGTCAACTGGCTTTCGACTACAGCCAGGCGCTGGTGGACCACCTGGCCGTGCGTTGCACCCAGAGCGACAGCGGCGCACGGTTGATCGACCACCTGCTGGACACGCACCTGCTGCCGCTGGTGGCCGACCGTTTGCTGGAAGCGATGGCGCGCGACGAGCGTCTCGAGCGGGTCCATGCGACGCTGGGCGAGCACGGCCGCGTGCTCTGCGAGTTCGCCTGAGGTGGGTGCGATGTTCAGCCGCGTACCGCAACCCCTGGCCTTCGCCGAAGCCCTGCTCGCTCAGTTCGGCGCGCTGTCGCGGGAAACCGACATCGCGGCCCTGCTGGGCGGTTTCGCACGCGCAGTCGGCGAACTCAGCGGCTGCGAGCTGAGCCAGCTGTATCTGCTCGACCAGACCCATACCGCGCTCACCCTCAACGCCGAATGCCGGGACGGCCTGTTGCAGGCGCTGGAGCCGTCGAGCCTGCCGGCGGACTACACCGGCGAGCAGTTGCTGCAGTTCGCCCTGTGCCAGAACCGCGTGGTCAGTCTCGTCGACCTGCCGTCGCGGCTGCACGAGACCGGCTTCCTGCCGGCAGGGGAGCAGCCCTGGCTGTCCCTGCTCTGCGTTCCGCTGGTGAGCCCGGAGAAAACGGTCGAGGGCATGGTGGTCTGCGCTACCCGGCGCCCACTGGACCTGCAGGGATTCGCCCATCCACTGGGCCAGCTGGGCGCGTTCGTGCTGGCCCAGCTGCATCTGCTGCAACGCCTCTCGCAACCCTCCGGCGAGCCGCAGGGACCGTCCAGCGCACCGGTGGTCAGCGGCTACGGGCTGATCGGCAGGAGCGCGGCGATGCGTGAGACCTGCCGCCTGATCAGCAAGGTCCTGCACAACCCCTATACCGTGTTGCTGCAGGGCGAGACCGGCACCGGCAAGGAGGTGGTCGCACGGGCGATCCACGAGTACGGCCCGCGGCGTGCACAGGCGTTCGTGGTGCAGAACTGCGCGGCGTTTCCGGAAAACCTGCTGGAAAGCGAGCTGTTCGGCTACCGCAAGGGCGCCTTTACCGGTGCCGAGCGCGATCGTCCCGGGTTGTTCGATGCCGCGGATGGCGGGACCCTGCTGCTCGACGAAATCGGCGACATGCCCCTGTCGCTCCAGGCCAAGCTGTTGCGCGTGTTGCAGGAAGGCGAGATTCGCCCGCTCGGCGGCAACGACACGCACAAGGTCGATGTACGCATCATCGCCGCTACCCACCGTGACCTCGCCCTGCTGGTACGCGATGGCAAGTTCCGCGAAGACCTCTACTACCGGCTGGCGCAGTTTCCCATCGAGTTGCCGCCGTTGCGCCAGCGCGAGGGCGACGCCCTCGAACTGGCCCGGCATTTCGCTGAGCGCGCCTGCGTGTTCCTGCGCCGCGCGCCGCTGGGCTGGTCCGCGGAAGCGCTGGAACTGCTCGACGGCTATGGCTTTCCCGGCAACGTTCGGGAACTGAAGGGACTGGTGGAATGCGCGGTACTGCTCTGCGAAGGCGATGTGCTGCTGGCCGAACACTTTTCCCTGCGCGCGCCCCCGGAAGCGGAGGCGCCGCTCAAGCTGCGCGAGCACCTGGAGCAGATCGAGCGCGACCTGCTGCTCGCCTGCCTGCGCAGGAACGCTGGCAACCAGACCCTCGCCGCACGCGAACTGGGCCTGCCGCGCCGAACCCTGATCTATCGCATGGGACGCCTGAACGTTCATTTCGGCGATCCCCGGACCTGAAGCCCATGATCGAGATTTCCTTCCATCCAGCCCTGCCGGGCGCGCGCCTGGAGCGCGGCGTCCGCGGCCCTTCCATGGAGACTCCCTGATGCCTGTTCGTCACTGGCCCGCCGTGCTTCTGGCCCTGGCCGTCCTCTGCGGCCTCGCCGGTTGCAGCGGCAACTACAAATTCAACGACGGCGACTATCGCCCGCTTGGCGATCCGCAGGCGATCAATCGCGGCAAGTGACCGCAAGGAGCGATCTCATGGAACTGGTATTGGAAATGCTCAGCGCCAAGCAATTCGTACCGACGGAGCTGTGCAGCAAGACCTTCGGCAGGAACGGCGGCCTCATCGGCCGCGGCGGTGAGTGCGACTGGGCGATTCCCGATCGCAAGCGGCACCTGTCCAAGCAGCATGCGCGGGTCAGCTATCGCAACGGCGCGTTCTACCTGACCGACACCAGCAGCAACGGCATCCGCGCCGGCAACGGCAGCCGCCTGCCGCATGGCGAGCCGCAGCGCATCGAGCAGGACAGCGTCTTCCTGCTCGGCGACTTCGAGATCCGCGCGCGGCTGCTGCGCGAGCCCGACGAGTTCGCCATGGACGTCGGGCGGCCGCAGCCGGCGGGCAGCATCATTCCGGACGATGCCTTCCTGGCCCTCGATCCGTTGCAGGCGCTCGACCAGGACGGTGCAGATGCCTACGAACTCGACGACCTGAGCGCGATCGCCCAGCCCAGCCAGGAGGCCGGGGCGCGTGCGGACTACGCGCGGATCGACATGGAAAGCCTGGTCGTACCGGAGCTGGTGCCCGCCCCGGCGGCTCCGCAGGAACCCGTGGACAGTCCGCGTCCGGGTCGCGACGAAGCCTTCTGGCAGCGTTTCGGCCAGGCCCTGGGAGTGGACCTCGAAGGCCTCGACGGCGCTGCGCGCGAAGCGCTGGCGATCAACGCCGCCGGTTTGCTGCGGCAGTGCATCGGCGGCTTGCAGCAGAGCCTGCGGACCCGCAGCGAACTGAAGAACGAACTGCGCCTGTCGCTGAGCACGTTGCGCGATACCGGCAAGAATCCCTTGCGCTTCAGCGCCGATGCCGGCGAGGCGCTGGGTCATCTGCTACGGGATGGCAAGCCTGGCCAGTTGAGTGGCGAACAGGCCGTCGCACGCAGTTTCCGCGACCTCCAGGCGCACCAGGTGGCGCTGCTCGGCGCCAGCCGGGCGGCGGTGCGCGCGACCCTCGAGCATTTCTCGCCGCAGCAACTGACCCTGCGTTTCGAGCGCGACGGCCGCCGGCCGTTGCTGGCCACCTCGGGCAGCCGCTGGCGTGCCTACGGTCGCTACCACCAGTCGCTATGCCAGGACGACGACTGGAGCGAGCGCCTGCTGGCACGTGATTTCGCCCAGGCCTACGAAGAGCAGGTTCGCCTGATTTCCACCCTCTACACCGAGCACCAAGGATGATCGCCATGTCTCGTCGCCCGATTCCGCCAGCCAGGGCGCTGGCCATGCTCGCCGTCCTGGCGCTGCTGGCCGGCTGTTCCACGCTGTCGCCGTATTCCAGACTGACCAAGCTCGACCTCGCCCTGAGCGCCGGCGAGCGGGTCAATCCCGACCTCAATGGCCGGCCGTCGCCGGTGGTAGTGCGGCTGTTCGAGCTGAAGCACCCGGTGGCGTTCGAGAACGCCGACTTCTTCAGCCTCTACGAACGTCCCAAGGAGACCCTGGACCCCGACCTGGTGACCAGCGAGGAGCTGGAGCTGCGTCCCGGCGAGCGGGTCGAACTCAAGCTCAGCGTGGAGGAGGGGAGCCGCTACGTGGGCGTGCTCGCCGCCTACCGCGATCTCGGCGAGGCAAGCTGGCGCTACGTGGTGCCGGTCACGGCGAAAGAGCTGACCCGGGTAGAGCTGAAGCTGGGCCGGAAGGGCATCCTGAATGCCGGCGAATTGCTCGGCAAGGCGGGTGACGCGCGATGAACGTGCACAAGATCGTCTGGCAGGAAGGCATGCTGCTGCGCCCGCAGCACCTGCAACACAACGACCGCTACTACGACAACCAGATGAAGGCCCGGACCCAGTTGCTGGGCAGCTACAACTGGGGCTTCCTCGCCCTGGAGCTGGACCGCCAGTTCCTCAACATGGGCAAGCTGGTGATCAGCCAGGCCTCCGGCGTACTGCCCGACGGCAGCCTGTTCGAACTCGGCGGCAACACCGAGCCGCTCGCCCTCGACGTGCTGCCCAATACCTCGAACGTGCCGATCTACCTGGCCCTGCCGCTGGTCACCGGCAACCACATCGAGGCGCGCCGGCCGGAGCAGGCCGAGGTCCTGGCGCGCTATACCGCCTACGACCTGGAGGTGGCGGACTCCAACGCCGGCGAGGATTCCATGGTGCAGGTCAGCTGCGCGCGGCCGGATTTTCGCCTGCTGCTCGGCGAGCAGCAGAGCGACCAGGCCTACGTCAAACTGAAGGTGGCGGTGGTGCTGGATACCACGCCGGACGGGGTGATCAGCCTCGATCCCGACTTCGTGCCGAGCTACCTCCATGCCCACGCATCCGCCTACCTGCTGTCCTGCCTGAAGGAAGTGATCAGCATGCTCGGCCATCGCGGCGACACCATCGCCGAGCGTATCCGGTCCAATGGCAAGGTCGGCGGCGCGGAGGTCGGCGATTTCATGATGCTGCAACTGATCAATCGCACCGAGTTGCTGCTGCGCCACTACCTGGGATTGGAGCAGGTGCATCCGGAGCAGTTGTACCGGGTGCTGCTGACCATGCTCGGCGACCTCGCCACCTTCGGCAGCGAGAGCAAGCGTCCGCGCCTGGACAGCCGTTACCAGCACAGCGACCAGGGCGCCAGCTTCCGCAGGCTGATGGAGGCGATCCGCCAGGTCCTGTCGATGGTGCTCGAGCAGCATGCCATCGAACTGCCTCTCCAGGCCCGCCAGTACGGCATTCTGGTCTCGCCCCTGCACGACCACAAGCTGCTCGGCAGCGCCTCGTTCGTCCTCGCTGCCAGTGCCAATTGCGAGTCGGAGGAACTGCGCCAGCGCCTGCCCGCGCATCTCAAGGTGGGTGCGGTCGAGCACATTCGCCAGTTGGTCAACCTGCACCTGCCGGGGATCCGGGTCAAGCCGCTGCCGGTGGCGCCGCGGCAGATCCCGTTCCACTCCAACAAGACCTATTTCATTCTCGAACCCAACGCCGAGGACATGACCCAGCTGGAGCGCTCCGGCGGTTTCGCGTTCCACGTATCCGGCGAGTTCTCCGAGCTTGAACTGAAATTCTGGGCCATCAGGAACTGAACATGATCAAGGAAAGGGAATACCACGAGGACGAGAAGACCGTCCTCCTCGATCACCAGGGACAGGTACCGGCCCAGGGGCCGCTGACCGATTTCGCCGAACCGCCGCGCTTCGAGCAGCTCGAGGAGCGGATGATCTACGCGGCGCGCCTGCGTCCGGGCGAGGCCTTCAACGTCAGCCTGAACCCGCTGGTGGCGGCGGCTTCCGAACTGCTTTCGGAAGTGGTCCGGCTCAAGCACAGCAGCGTGCTGGAGAACCTTGCGGCGCTCAAGGAGCGGTTGACCTCCGCCATGAAGCTCTTCGAATTCCGCGCGGTGCAGGATGGCGTGGAAAACAGCCAGGTCATGGCGGCGCGCTACGTGCTGTGCACGGTGGTCGACGAGGCGGTGGTGACCACCCCGTGGGGCAACGAAAGCGAATGGTCGAAGATCAGCCTGCTGAGCAGCTTCCATAACGAGACCTTCGGCGGCGAGAAGTTCTTCCAGTTGCTCGACCGGCTGTCGAAGAACCCGGTCAAGCATCTGCCGATGCTGGAGCTGATGTACCTCTGCCTGGCCCTAGGCTTCGAGGGCAAGTACCGGGTGATGGCCCGCGGCGTGCTCGACCTGGACGGTATTTCCGATGCGCTCTACCGGCAGATCCGCCAGTTGCGCGGCGACGTGCCGCGCGAACTGTCGCCGCACTGGCAGGGGCTCAGCGACCAGCGTCGCGGCCTGGTGCGGATCGTGCCCTGGTGGATGGTGGCGCTGTTCACCCTGGTCTGCCTGGTGGTGATGTATTCGGGATTCGCCTGGGTTCTCGGCGAGCAACGCGACACGGTGCTGCAGCCTTACCAGTCGCTCGATGCGGCGGCAGGACAGCCCGGTTCGTAAACACAGGGACGCGAAATGAAAAACTTCTTCAAGAAAGTCGGCGCCTTCCTGCGCAAGACGTGGGTCTGGACGCTGCTGCTGGTACTCCTGGCGACATTGCTGGTGTGGTTCGTCGGGCCACTGCTGGCGGTCGCCGACTACAAGTTCTGGGAAAGCCCGACCTCGCGGTTGCTGAGCATCAGTCTGATGTTCCTGGTCTGGGGGCTGGCGATGGTCTTCGTCAGCTGGCGCGCCGGAGTGCGGCGCAAGGCCGTCGAGGACAGCGACGAGGGCCAGGAGCGCCTGCGCCGCGACGGTCTGATCGAAGACGAACAGAAGGAATTGCGCAGCCGCTTCAAGGATGCCTTGCGCACCCTGAAGACCTCCAGCCTGTACCGCGGCCGCAGCGAGCGCTGGCGCAACGAGCTGCCCTGGTACCTGCTGATCGGCCCGCAGGGAAGCGGCAAGACCAGCCTTCTGGACTTTTCCGGACTGGAATTCCCGATCAACCGGATCGACCGCAAGCTGACCCGCGATACCGCCGGCACGCGCTACTGCGACTGGTACTTCGCCGACCACGGCGTCCTGATCGACACCGCCGGGCGCTACCTGACCCAAGCCGACGGCGAGGTCGACGGGGGCGCCTGGGCGACCCTGCTCGGCCTATTGCGCAAGCGCCGCCGCGCACGGCCGTTGAATGGCGTGATGGTGTCGATTCCGGTGGAGACGTTGCTCAGCGACGACGAGATGGCGCTGGATACGCTGGCTCGCCAGGTGCGCGCGCGCTTGCAGGAAATCCAGCAGACCCTGCACCTCGACCTGCCGGTCTACCTGGTGCTGAGCAAGGCCGACCAGTTGCTCGGCTTCGACGAGTTCTTCGACCAGTTGAGCCGCGAGGAGAGCGACCAGGTTCTGGGCACCAGCTTCGGCAAGGAGCAGAACGGCACCGATGTGACGGTCCTGCGCCAGGCGTTCGAGGACCTCCTGCGACGCCTGAACAGCCAGGTGATCATGCGCATCCACCAGGAGCGCGATACCCTGCGTCGCGGTCGCATCCTCGACTTCCCGCACCAGCTTGGCCAGATCGGCGAGCGGTTGTGCCTGTTCGTCGAACTCGCCTTCACCGGCAACCGCTACCAGCGCGCCAGCCGCCTGCGCGGTTTCTACCTGACCAGCGCGCCGCACCTGGCCCAGCAGCTGGACGAGGACACCGCCGGCATCGGCGCCAACCTGGGGATCGCCAGCGGCCTGCTGCCGACCCTGCGCAACGGGCGCTCGCGCTTCATCCATCACCTGCTGAGCCAGGTGATCTTCCCCGAGGCCAACCTGGCAGGTCTCGATCGCCGCGAACGCACGCGCATCCACTGGGGCCAGCGCGCCCTGTACGTCGGTTCGCTGGCGCTCCTTCTGCTATTCGGCCTGCTCTGGGCTGGCGGTTTCTCGGCCAACCACGAGCGCCTGGAGCGGGTCCGCGAGCTGGCGCAGCAATGGACCCAGCAGCGCCAGGCGCTTGGCGAGCGCGATGACGCCATGGCGGCGCTGAAGACGCTGGATAGCAGCTATGCGGCGACCACCGTGTTTCCGCCCAAAGGCGAAGTCTCGCTGCACGAGCGCGCCGGGCTGTACCAGGGCAACGAGGTCAACCCGTCGCTGGCCGCTGCCTATCGCCGCGAGCTGGAGACGCAACTGCTGCCGCGCGTGGCGCGGATGCTCGAAGCGCAGATCCGCGGCAACATGCAGAATCGCGAACGCCTGCTCAACAGCCTGCGGGCCTACCTGATGCTGAATCTGCGCGAGCGCCGCGAGAACGGATGGCTCAAGGACTGGGTGGCTACCGACTGGTCGCAGCGCTATGCCGGCAACGGCACGGTGCAGAATGGCCTGAACACGCATTTCGCCCGTCTGCTCGAGCAACCGTTCAGCTATCCGCTGAACGAGACCCTGGTGGCCCAGGCGCGCCAGGTGCTGCGCAGCGAGTCCCTGGCCAACGTGGTCTACCGGGTGCTGCGCGAACAGGCGCGAAGCCTGCCCGAGTATCGCTTCGGCCAGCACCTGGGGCCGCAGGCCGGTCTGTTCGTCGGCACCGACTACGTGATCCCGGGGTTCTACACCCAGCAGGGCTACCAGCAGTACTTCGTGGTCCAGGGCGCCAGCCTGGTCAACGACATCCTTCGCGACAACTGGGTCCTAGGCGAGGGCAGCGGGATCAGCGACATGGACCTGCGGCGCCTGATGGTCGAACTCGAGCAGTTGTATTTCCGCGACTACGCGAACTTCTGGAGCGAGGCGGTCGGACGCCTGGGCCTGCTGCCGTTCAACGATGCCGGCGAGGGCGCCGACCAGGTTTCCGGGCTGCTCGCCGCCAACTCGCCGATCCTCCAGTTGTTGCTGGAGGTCCGTGAGAACACCCGTTTCCCGGTCCTGGCGGAGAGCGCCGAGGCGCTGGCAGAGGCCAGCGACAAGGCCGCGGAAAAGGGCGGCAAGCTGGGCAAGGCGGCCGCCGCGGCGGCCGTCAAGGCCAGGGACGCGTTGGCGAAGAACCTGCCGGATACCGCGAAGAAGTCCCTGCAACGCCGCTTCGAGCCCCTGCATCGCCTGCTCGACGATAACAACGGCCCGGCGGCCGACCTCACCCCGCTGTTGCAGGCGCTCAACGAGTTGCAGTTGCAACTCGCCGGACTGGCGCGCGCCAGCCAGCCGGAGCAGGCGGCTTTCGACATGGCGAAGAGCCGCATGGGCGGCCAGCGCGATGCCCTGAGCAACCTGCGCAACGCCTCCGCGCGACTGCCGCGACCGCTCGGCGGATGGTTCAGCGTGCTGGCCGAAGACGCCTGGCGGCTGGTCCTCGGCGATGCCTACCTGTACCTCAACCAGCGCTACCAGAGCGAGCTGTACGGTTTCTACAGCAAGGCGATCAACAAGCGCTACCCGTTCAACGCGCACAGCGCCAGCGATGTCGCCGTCAGCGATTTCCGCGAGTTCTTCAAGGCGCAGGGCGTCGCCGAACGCTTCTTCGAAACCTACATGCGGCCCTTCGTCAGCGGCGACCCGGGCAGCTACCGCCTGCGCAGCGTGGACGGCTACAGCCTGCCGATGTCCAAGGTCTATCTCGACCAGATGGGCACGGCCCAGGTGATCCGCCAGAGCTTCTTCGCCGAGAACCCGGCCGAGCCACAGGTGCGCTTCCGCCTGGAGCCCTATACCCTCGATCCTGGCGTCAGCCGCGCCGAGTTCCGTTTCGACGGTCAGTCCATGGAGTACCGCCACGGCCCGATCGTGCCGATGTCGTTCAAGTGGCCCAGCGACGCCGACGGCGGCCGCACCAGCCTGGTGCTGGAGAAGATGGCCGGACGACCGGTGGGAATCGAACGCAATACCGGGCCCTGGTCTCTGTTCAGGCTGTTCGACCTGATGCAGACCGAGTACCTCAGCGGGCGTGACGTGATGGTGCTCAAGGCCGACCTGGGCGGCCTGCGCGCCAACTACCTGCTGCTCGCCCAGCGCACGCCGAATCCGTTCGATCTCGCGGTCCTGCGCAGCTTCCGCATGCCGGTGCAGCTCTGATGCAACGCACCGAGGCCTGGCGCAGCGCGGCGCGCACGGATCGCGGCAAGGTCCGCGCGCGCAACGAGGATGCCTTCCTGGACTGCCCGGATCGCGGGCTCTGGGCGGTCGCCGATGGCATGGGCGGGCACCAGGCCGGCGACCTGGCCAGCCGGATGATCGTCACCAGCCTGGCGGAACTGCCGGCCCGGGCGGGATTCGACGAGCGCCTGAACGCGATGCGCCAGTGCCTGCACTGGCTCAACCGGCGCCTGGGCGAGGAACTCACCCTCAGCGCCGAACGCGGCGACAGGATCATCGGCAGTACGGTGGTGGCGCTGGTCGTGGAGGGGTCGCGGGCGGCCTGCGTGTGGGTCGGCGACAGCCGCTGCTACCTGTGGCGCGGCCAGCGGCTGTACCAGCTGTCCCGCGACCACTCGCTGTTGCAGCGACTGGTCGACGAACGGCGGATGGATATCGAGCAGGCCCGCGCCTATCCCTCGGCGCGCGCGCTGACCCGTGCCGTCGGCGCCAGCGAACAACTGGTGCTGGACGTGCTGGAACTGGAGGTGCATCCCGGTGACGTCTTCCTGCTCTGCAGCGACGGACTCTACGAAGAGCTGAGCGCCGATGCACTGGGCCGCGCGTTGAGCCTGGCATCGCCGCAGGTGGCGGTGGAGCGGCTGTTCGACGGCGCCTTGAGCGGCGCCGCGCGGGACAACCTGACGGCCGTGGTGATCCGCCAATGAACGAACCGCTGTCGTCGCTGGAGCTGCTGCCGGAGGAGGAGGGCGGCGCGAACCTGACCTATTTCGCCTTCGCCGCCCCGACCGCCTCGGCGCCGGACCTGCCGGCGGTGTTGCCCGGTCCGCTGCCGGACGTTCTTTCCGGGCGCTACCGTCTGGAGCGGATGCTCGGCGCCGGCGGCATGGGCACGGTATACCGTGCCCGGGACCTGCTCCATGAGCAGTTCGGCGACCCGGCGCCGCTGGTAGCGTTGAAGCTGCTCAACGAATCGGTCGCCGAGTCACCCGACGCCAGCGCCTTGCTCTATAGCGAGTTCGCCCTGACCCGGCGCTTGCGCCATCCGAACGTCGTGCGTCTGTTCACCTTCGACGTCGACACCGCCTGCCAGCGCGCCTACATCGTCATGGAACTCATGCCTGGCCTGCCGCTCGATCGCCTGCTCTGCGAGCGTCCCGAAGGCCTGCCCTGGTCCGAGTTGAGCGCGATCGCCCGGCCGTTGCTGGACGCCCTGGCCTATGTCCACGAACAAGGGGTGCTGCATGGCGACCTGAAGCCGAGCAACGTGATGCTCGGCGAGGAGGGCGTGCGGCTCTTCGACTTCGGCCTCGGCCAGGCGCAGGCAGGCATCCTGGACGGCCTGCCGCAGCTCAGCCGGGGCCGCATCGACGCCTGGACCCCGGGCTACGCCGCTCCCGAACTGCTCGAGGGTGCGCCGTTGTCGCCGGCAGCCGACCTGTATGCGCTGGCCTGCGTCCTCTACGAACTGGCCGACGGTCGCCATCCGTTCCGCCGCCTGCCCTCGAACCAGGCCCGGGAGCAGGGGCTGGAGCGCCAGCTGCGCGCGCCCGGACACCTGCCTCGGCGCTGCTGGCCGGCGCTGCGTACCGCCCTGAGCCTCGATCCCGAACGGCGCTGCATCGGCGTCCGCGAATTGCAGGAAGCGCTGGGCGCGCGGCGTTCCTGGCTGGCCGGCGTTCTTGCCCGTTGAGCCGGCGGCGCTCGGTTTGCATGGCCTCTACGGCCGCACTCCGCAAGCGCTCTGCAGGGCGATACGGTTGCCTTCGCTGTCCCTGATCTCGGCGATGAACACGCCGTCGCCAAGCGGCGTCTTCGGGAAGAGGATTTCGCTGCCTTCGCTGAGGGCCCGGGCAAGGACGGCATCCAGGTCCGCGACATTCAGGTAGATGATCGCCCCATGTAGCGTAGGCACGTAGACGTCGCCCTCGGCGAGTGCGCCGCTGGCACCGTCACGGCCTTCCTCGAAGGGGAAATGCGCCATTCTGCTTCCGTGCAGGGTGGCTACCTCGCCGAACGCCACTCCGAACACCGAGGCGTAGAAACGCATCGCCCTCTCCAGGTCGGACACCGGTATTTCCACGTGCGCGATCAGGTTCATTTCCTTCCTGTCCTGTCGGGACCACTGGTGACGCCGCTTTCCGGCGACGATGGCGGATGTTCAGCCGCGCGAAACCGAGCGGATCGAGCGGGCATGCCGCCGCGAGGGGGGCGAATGAATTCATGCGAAATTCATTAACATCTTGTCCCGCTTGACCGGCGTCAATACCCGTACTGCGTCACAAAAATACCCTGGCCCCAGGCCGTTCGGAAAGGCCGTTCGCTGTTCGCTTGGGGGAAGTCATCATGGCGCATCTGGTCTGGCAGGATGACCTGAATACCGGTATTCAGGTCATCGACAATCAACACAAACGCATCGTCGAGATGATCAATCACCTGCACGACGCCCAGCAAGGCAAGGAACACGCGGCGATCGCCGAGGTGATCGAGGAGCTGGTGGACTACACGCTGTCGCACTTCGCCTTCGAGGAAACCCTGATGGAGGATGCCGGCTACCAGTTTTCCCGGGCGCACAAGAAGATCCACGAGCTGTTCATCCGCCGGGTCTCCGAATACCGGGTGCGCTTCCAGGCCGGCGAGGATGTCGGCGATGAACTCAAGGGCTTGCTCTCGCGCTGGCTGTTCAACCACATCCGCAACGACGACGCCGGATATGTGGATGCGGTACGCCACAGCATGTCCGAACTGGTCAAGGACAAGAGCGAGGGCGGTTGGTTGTCGCGCTCGATGAAGCGCTTCTTCGGCTGATCGCCGGGGAAGGAAACGCAAAACCGGCCCAGTGGGGCCGGTTCTTTCGCCAGCGGACCTGGCCTCAGCGGATCAGGCTGAGGAATTCGCTGCGGGTGGCTGCGTTGTCGCGGAATTCGCCGAGCATCACCGAAGTGACCATGGACGAGTTCTGCTTCTCCACGCCGCGCATCATCATGCACATGTGCTGGGCCTGGATCACCACCGCGACGCCGAGGGCGCCGGTGACCTGCTGGACCGCCTCGGCGATCTGCCGGCTCATGTTCTCCTGGATCTGCAGGCGGCGGGCGTACATGTCGACGATCCGCGCGACCTTCGACAGGCCGAGCACCTTGCCGTTCGGGATATAGGCCACGTGGGCCTTGCCGATGAAGGGCAGCAGGTGGTGCTCGCAGAGCGAGTACAGCTCGATGTCCTTGACCAATACCATTTCGCTGTTATCGGAGCTGAACAGGGCACCGTTGACGACTTCTTCCAGGCTCTGTTGGTAGCCGCGGCACAGGTACTTCATGGCCTTGGCGGCACGCTTGGGCGTGTCCAGCAGACCTTCGCGGTTAACGTCCTCGCCGAGCTGGGTGAGGATCGAGGAGTAGTGTTGTTCCAGGGACATGGGCGTTCCAGTCAGACGATTACCAGCGCGGAGGGTAGGACGTCGCCGGGCCGCTGGCAAGACTCGGCGCTTGCCGGCTACTCGTCGCGGCCTTCGAGCATGGTCCTGCGCAGCATCACGTAGACCGAGCCGGTGCCGCCGTGGCGTGGCAGGCAGGAGGTGAAACCGAGCACCTGCGGGTGCTGGCGCAACCAGGTATTGACGTGGCTTTTCACCAGCGGGCTGCGTCCGTCCTTGCGCGCGGCCTTGCCATGGGTCACGCGCACGCAGCGGATTTCCAGGCGGGTGGCCTCGGCAAGGAAGTCCCATAGCGTCTGCCGGGCCTTCTCCACGCTCATGCCGTGCAGGTCGAGGCTACCGTCGAAGGGCACCAGGCCCTGCTTGAGCTTGCGCAACTGGCTTTCCTGGACGCCGTCGCGGGCCCAGGACAGCTCGTCCTCGGGGCCGACGTCGATGACGAACTGGTCGGACAGGCCGTCGACGCGGATTTCGTCGTTGCGCACGCAGGCATTGAGCTGGCGCTGCTTGAGTTGCTGGCGGTCGTTGCGAGGTTTGCCGGTATCGGCTCGATCGACCGAGATGCGCTTGACGCCGCGCATCTCGCTCTTGAACAGGGAAAAGTCGTCGTCTTGCATGGGAGCCTCCGCGAAGCGGCGCAGTTTACCGGATCGGCCGCACGCCGGCAGCCCGCTCAGTCGCGCTTTTTCATCAGGTTCGGCGACAGGCTCAGGTCGCTGTTGCGGCGGCTGCGACGGCGGCTGAAACGCCAGAAGAACACGCCGAGGCAGAGCGACAGCAGGCCAAGGGCCAGCAATACGCCGCCGGCGGCGGGTTCGATATGCAGCATGCCGACAGCCGGCTGGCGGCCGATCAAGGCCGAGGTGCCGGCCAGCGACAGCAGCACGCCCAGGCTCGCCACCAGGGCCGCGAACGCCGCCGCCAGGCGCCAGCGCCAGACTCTCGGCCGGCGCGGGCGCAGCCGGCGCGCATCGAAACTATCGGACAGCTTCATCCCGACTTCCTCGTGTGTCATCGGGGCTAGGACCGGAACCTTCCGGCCGGGTTCCCGGATTCCCGGGAGCCGTGGGCAAACCGTGCGCCGCTCGTCTTCTCGCCGCAAGCCATGGCCCTGCAGGCAGACTAGTCCTCCGCAGGGCGGGGCGGGAGGGCGGCTGGATGGGCGGTCAGAGCAGGTCCCGGGCCTGGGCGACGATCGCCGCGAAGTTGTCGCCGAGGGCGGCGATCTCGGCGCGTTGCAGGTCCGCGGCGCTCAGGACCCCGCCGTTCAGGGTGGGTATGTCGCGGGTGGCGCAGGCGCTGTCGGCGAGGGTGCAGCGGTAGCCGTAGTCCTTGGCCGCGCGCACGGTGGTGCTGACGCTGGAATGGGTCATGAAACCGCAGACGATCAGGTCGAGACGGCCGTGGTTCTGCAGCAGGTCGTGCAGCTCGGTGCCGGAGAAGGCATTGGGCAGGCGTTTCTCCACGACCTTTTCCCCGGCTTCCGGTTGCAGTTCCGGGAGGAACTGGCCGCGCGGACCCTGCGGATCGAACAGGCCACCCTGGATACCCAGGTGGCGCACATGCACGATGGGCGTACCGTTGGCGCGGGCTGCCTGCACCAGCACGCCGATTTCCGCGGCGGCAGCGTCCAGGCCTGGCAGGCTCAGGGCGCCGCTGCGGTACTCTTCCTGGGCATCGATGATCAGCAAGGTGCTCTGCCGAAGGGGGGCTGGCGGGTAGCCGCGTCCGCTGATCTGCAAAAGGGTGAGCGGATGAGGCATGTCACTACTCCTGAGAAGGCACATGCCTTTCATTCTGGCCCCTATCGGCGAGCCTGTGAACCTTTGCCGCATGCGCACTAAAGTGGTATGGACTTCCCGCGCTGGAGGCCAGCTCCGGCGCGATCGGCTAGAATGTCGCCCTTTTGTGCGTTGCGAGGAGCAATTCCGTCATGTCCGAGTCCCGTCTGCTCACCCTGCGCGACTACATCCGCTGGGCTGTCAGCCGTTTCCACGCCGCCGGCCTGTTCTTCGGTCACGGCACCGACAATGCCTGGGACGAGGCGCGCCACCTGGTTCTGGGCTCCCTGCACCTTCCCTGGGAAATTTCTGACAGCTACCTGGATTGCCGCCTGGAAGACGATGAACGCGCCGAGTTGGCGGAGATCCTCCGGCGGCGCATCGAGGAACGGATTCCGGCGGCCTACCTGCTGGGCGAAGCCTGGTTCTGCGGGATTCCCTTCAGCGTCGACGAACGCGTGCTGGTGCCGCGCTCGCCTATCGCCGAACTTATCGAACAGCGCTTCGCGCCCTGGCTGCCGGCCGAGCCGGCGCGAATCCTCGACCTCTGCACCGGTTCCGGCTGCATCGGCATCGCCTGCGCCTATGCGTTCGAGCAGGCGGAGGTGGTGCTCGCCGACCTGTCCTTCGATGCGCTGGAGGTGGCCAACGTCAATATCGAGCGCCACGACCTCGGCGAGCGGGTCTACACCGTCCAGGGCGACGGTTTCGCCGGGCTTCCCGGCCAGCGCTTCGACCTGATCGTGTCCAATCCGCCCTACGTGGATGCCGAGGATTTCGCCGACATGCCGGCGGAGTTCCATCATGAGCCTGAACTCGGCCTGGCCTGCGGCGACGACGGCCTGGACCTGGTGCGACGGATGCTCGCCGAGGCGGCCGACCACCTCAGCGAGAAAGGCCTGCTGATCGTCGAGGTGGGCAACAGCGAGGTCCATGTGCAGGCGCTGTATCCGGAAGTGGACTTCACCTGGCTGGAGTTCGAGCACGGCGGCCACGGGGTGTTCATGCTGTCCGCCGCGCAGTGCCGCGAGCACCGGGAACTGTTCCGTTCGCGCTTGGAAAAGTGATCGGAGGCGGCTGGTGCCGCCGGTTCAGTGAGTGGCGATCCAGATCAGCAGGCCGGCCTGGAACACCGCGAAGGCGGTCAGGCAGGCGATGGTGAAGCGCAAGCTGGTGTCGTCGCGGCGGTAGTGGTTGATGCGCTGTTCCAGTTGGCGGATCTCCGCATCCTGGGCCTGCAGGGTCTGCTCGGCCTGTTCCAGCATCGCCGCGGCGTCCAGCAGCGGCACGATCTGCACCTTGTCCTTGTGCCAATCGCTGTGCAGCTCGCTGACCCGGCCGGCGCTGTAGCGGGCCTTGAGCAACCGCTGGTCCTCATAGCTGACGTCGAAGCCCTGGGCGCGGATGAAATGGTCGCGGCGCAGGCGTGCGTCTTCGGTCAGGCCATCCTTCAGCGCCAGTGCGCCGCCTTCCACCTTGTAGTGGGCCCAGCGTCGTTGCGCCCAGGCGATCGCCTGGGCCAGCAGGAAACGGCCCAGCCCGCGGTTCAAGGGTTCAAGGCTGAGCCCGGCGTCCGAGCCGAAACGCACTTCCTTGTTGCGATGATCGGCCCAGACCTCCAGCAGGTTCTGCTCCTTGCGCAGCATCAGGCCTGGCACCTGGATGCTCAGGCGCAGCAGGCTCTGGTCCGCGCTGTGCCGTTCGACCCTGCCGAGCTGGACGAAGCGCAGGGGGCGGGCGCCGGTCGCGCGGTCGGTGGGCAGCGGCGCCAGGCGGAGCAGGCGGAAATGCTCCGGCGCCAGTTCGGCCCAGGGGTGCGGCGGTTTCTTCTCGGCTTCTTCTGCGGCCGGTTGGGTATCGCTATCGATCATCGGACATCCTCTGGCCGGCCGCCTTCACGGGCCGGCTTTCAGAACTTGTCGGCGCGGGAAGCGATTTCTGTAGCGGCTCAGCGGCCTTTTTCCGCGTCTGCGCCGCGCAGGATGAAGCGGCTGACCGCCTCGACCAGTTGCCGGGCCAGCGGCAGGTTCGGGTCGTTGTAGGCGGAAAGCTGCTGCAGACCGGTGCTCGGGGCGATCCGCAGGATGTGGTTCATGCCGTCGATGAGCACCAGTTGCGAGTCGGGCTTGGCCCGCTGGAGCGCCTTGGCGTCGGCGACGCCGACCTGGATGTCATTGCGGCCCTGGACGATCAGGGTCGGGATGCGCAGGCGGCCGAACGCGCGGGCCGGGTCTTCGCGGAACAGCGAGATCAGGTACGGCTGCACGCTGGGTCGGAGCAGGCTGGAGAGCGCCGGCGGGATATCGCTGCGGGTCTCGCCGGCCTTCAGCGAAGCCAGCACCGAGTCGGCCTGGCGCAGTTGCGCCGGCGGCAGGCGACCGCGCAGTTGCTCGCGCAACACCCGGTCGATGGGTTGGCCGCTGCCGGCGATGGCGATCAATTCCTCGGCCGGCGTGCGAGGCGCCGCCAGGCTGGCGATCAGCGCGCCTTCGCTATGGCCGACCAGGATCAGCCGGGAGAAGCGCGGGTCGCGGGCCAGCCGCTCGCTCCAGGCGACCACGTCGTCGACATAGGCGCCGACGCTGAGGTCTTCCTCGCGCGGCGCCGCCGCCAGGCTGCGGGCGACTCCCCGCTTGTCGTAGCGCACGCTGGCGATTCCGCGTTCGGCCAGGGCCTCGGCGAGACGCAGCAGGTAGCGGTTGTTGCCGCCGAAGGGGTTGTTGCCGTCGCGGTCGGTGGGACCGGAGCCGGCGACCAGCAGGACCACCGGCGGCGGCACGGCGCTGCGCGGCAGCAGCAAGGAGCCGCGCAGCACGCCGTGCCCGGTGTCCAGGTCGTAGGGGCGGTGCAGGATGCTGTTGGGAGCGGCGTGGGCCAGGCTGGCGAGCAGGCAGAACAGGGCGAGGAGGGCGCGCGGCATGGAGGTCTTCATGGGCCGATGATAGCGCTTTGATCGCGTCCTCCGGGGAAGGTTCGCAGGCCCGTCCTTGACGGGTATACTCCGCTGTCTTTCCCTCTCGTCCTCACGCGGAGCCTCGCATGTCCGGCAACACCTACGGCAAGCTCTTCACCGTCACCACCGCAGGCGAAAGCCACGGCCCGGCGCTGGTCGCCATCGTCGATGGGTGCCCCCCGGGGCTGGAACTGTCCGCCCGGGACCTGCAACGCGACCTCGACCGGCGCAAGCCCGGCACCAGCCGGCACACCACCCAGCGCCAGGAAGCCGACGAGGTGGAGATTCTTTCCGGGGTGTTCGAGGGCAAGACCACCGGCACGCCGATCGGCCTGCTGATCCGCAACACCGACCAGAAGTCCAAGGACTACTCGGCGATCAAGGACCTGTTCCGCCCGGCCCACGCCGACTACACCTACCACCACAAGTACGGCGTGCGCGACTACCGCGGCGGCGGCCGTTCCTCGGCGCGCGAGACCGCCATGCGCGTGGCCGCCGGGGCTATTGCCAAGAAATACCTGGCGGGCCTGGGCATCCAGGTGCGCGGCTACATGAGCCAGCTCGGGCCGATCGAGATTCCGTTCAGGAGCTGGGACAGCGTCGAGCAGAATGCCTTCTTCAGCCCCGACCCGGACAAGGTGCCGGAGCTGGAGGCCTACATGGACCAGTTGCGCCGCGACCAGGATTCGGTCGGGGCGAAGATCACCGTGGTCGCCGAAGGCGTGCCGCCGGGCCTGGGCGAGCCGATCTTCGACCGCCTGGACGCCGAACTGGCGCATGCGCTGATGAGCATCAACGCGGTGAAGGGCGTGGAGATCGGCGCCGGCTTCGCCAGCATCGCCCAGCGCGGCACCGAGCACCGCGACGAACTGACCCCGCAAGGCTTCCTGTCGAACAATGCCGGCGGCATCCTCGGCGGGATCTCCTCCGGCCAGCCGATCGTCGCCCACCTGGCGCTGAAGCCGACCTCCAGCATCACCACTCCCGGGCGCTCGATCGATACCGCCGGCGAGCCGGTGGACATGATCACCAAGGGCCGTCACGACCCGTGCGTCGGCATCCGCGCCACGCCGATCGCCGAGGCGATGATGGCCATCGTCCTGCTCGACCAGTTGCTGCGCCAGCGTGGGCAGAACGCCGACGTGCGCGTCGACACGCCGGTCCTGCCGCAGCTGTGAGGGCTGTGGCAGGCCGCGGTGCGGGACGGGTGAACGGCGGATCGTGACCAGCGCGGTTCCCTACTGGCGCCTGTCCAGCTTCTATTTCTTCTATTTCAGCCTGCTCGGCGCCACGGCGCCGTTCCTCGCCTTGTATTTCCATCACCTGGGCTTCCCCAGCCCGCGCATCGGCGAGCTGGTGGCGATTCCCATGCTGATGCGTTGCGTCGCGCCCAACCTGTGGGGCTGGCTGGGCGACCGCAGCGGCCAGCGCCTGGCCATCGTGCGCTTCGGCGCGGTATGCACAGCGCTGGGCTTCTCGCTGATCTTCGTCAGCCACAGCTACGCCTGGCTGGCCTTGGTGATGGCGTTGCACGCGTTCTTCTGGCACGCCGTGCTGCCGCAGTTCGAGGTCATCACCCTGGCCCACCTGCGCGAGCGCAGCGCCAGCTACAGCCGGATTCGCCTGTGGGGCTCGATCGGTTTCATCTGCACCGTGGTCGGTCTCGGCGCGCTGTTCGAGCGCCTGAGCCTGGATGTCTACCCGGCGACGCTGCTGGGTATCATGCTCGGCATCGTGCTGTGCAGCTGGTGGGTGCCCAACGCCCAGCCGGCCCATCGCGAACCACGCGAAGGCGAGGGCGGCTTCCTCGCCCAGTTGCGCCAGCCGGGCGTGCTGGCGTTCTACCTGTGCGTGTGCCTGATGCAGCTGTCCCATGGGCCGTACTACACCTTCCTGACCCTGCACCTGGAATCACTGGGCTACAGCCGGGCGCTGATCGGTCTGCTCTGGGCGCTGGGGGTGGTCGCCGAGGTCATGTTGTTCCTCGCCATGCCACGCCTGCTGCAACGTTTCAGCCTGCGCCAGGTGCTGGCCGCGAGCTTCCTGCTGGCGTCGCTGCGCTGGCTGCTTCTCGGCAACCTGGCCGACAGCCTGGCGCTGCTGGTCTTTGCCCAGACGCTGCATGCCGCCACCTTCGGCAGTTTTCATGCGGCTGCCATCCATTTCGTGCAGCGTAGCTTCGGCCCGCGCCAGCAGGGTCAGGGCCAGGCCCTGTATGCTGCGCTGGCCGGTACCGGCGGAGCCCTGGGCGCGCTGTATTCCGGCTATAGCTGGAACAGCCTGGGCCCTGCCTGGACCTTCGCCATCGCCAGCCTGGCAGCCTTGCTGGCAGCCGCTATCATCAGTACCCGTTTGCAAGAGGTGCGGGCATGAACGACAACCGTGAACAGCTGACCCAGCAGATCATCGACGCCGGCCGGTTCCTCTACGGCCGCGGCTGGTCGCCGGCAACCAGCAGCAACTACTCCGCGCGCCTGGACGAACAGCGCGCGCTGCTCACCGTCTCGGGCAAGCACAAGGGCCAGTTGGGCTTCGACGACGTGCTGGTCACCGACCTGGCCGGCAACAGCCTGGAACCGGGCAAGAAACCCTCGGCGGAGACCCTCCTGCACACCCAGCTGTATGCCTGGAACCCGGCGATCGGCGCGGTGCTGCATACCCACTCGGTGAATGCCACCGTGCTTTCCCGCCTGGTTCGCGGCGACCGCCTGGTGCTGCAGGACTACGAACTGCAGAAGGCCTTCGCCGGGGTCACCACCCACGAAGGCCAGGTCGAGGTGCCGATCTTCGACAACGACCAGGACATCGCCCGCCTGGCCAGCCGCGTGCAGCCCTGGCTGGAGGTGCATCCGCACTGCCCGGGGTATTTGATCCGCGGCCACGGGCTGTACACTTGGGGCGCGCGCATGAGCGATGCCCTGCGTCAGGTGGAAGCTTTCGAGTTTCTGTTCGAGTGTGAACTGAAAGTACTGAGTCTGAGCCGATGAGCAGCCTTACCGTCTATCACGAGAACCAGCCGGAGCAGCCGCTGAAGCTGCTGACCCATGCCGAGGACATCGCTTCGACCCTGGCCGAGGTCGGCGTCCGTTTCGAACGCTGGGAAGCCGCCGCGCCGATCGCCGCCGGCGCCAGCCAGGACGAGGTGATCGCCGCCTACGCCCACGAGATCGAGCGGCTCAAGCGCGAGCGCGGCTACATCACCGTGGACGTGGTCAGCCTGAACAGCGACCACCCGCAGAAGGCCGAATTGCGCGCCAAGTTCCTCGACGAGCACCGCCATGGCGAAGACGAGGTGCGCTTCTTCGTCGCCGGGCGCGGCCTGTTCGTCCTGCATATCGAGGAGCATGTCTACGCCGTGCTCTGCGAGCGCAACGACCTGATCTCGGTGCCGGCCGGCACCCGCCATTGGTTCGACATGGGCGAGCACCCGCATTTTGTCGCCGTGCGCCTGTTCAACAACCCGGAGGGCTGGGTCGCCCAGTTCACCGGCGACGACATCGCCAGCCGCTTCCCCCTGCTGGAAGACTGAGCGAGGCACCGTCCCATCCGTCACCATCCGCGCCCCCGGTCCTGCCGGGGGCGGTTTCATCCGGAGTCCGCATGACCATCAAAGCCATCCTCACCGACATCGAAGGCACCACCAGCGCGGTCAGCTTCGTTTTCGACGTGCTGTTTCCCTATGCCGCCCGGCACCTGCCGGACTTCGTCCGCGAACACGCCGGGGAGCCCGAGGTAGCCGCGCAACTGGCGGCGGTGCGTGCCGAGAGCGGTGAGGCGGACGCCGATGTCGAGCGGGCGATCGCGATCCTCCTGCAATGGATCGCCGAGGACCGCAAGGCGACGCCGCTGAAGGCCCTGCAAGGCATGGTCTGGGCCCAGGGCTACCGCGACGGTCAATTGAAGGGCCACGTCTACCCGGACGCGGTGCAGGCGCTGCGCGAGTGGAAGGCCCGTGGGCTGGACCTGTACGTCTATTCCTCCGGCTCGATCCAGGCGCAGAAGCTGATCTTCGGCTGTTCCGAGGCCGGCGACCTGGGCCCGCTGTTTTCCGGCTACTTCGACACTACCAGCGGGCCGAAGCGGGAAAGCGCCTCCTATGCGCGGATCGCCGGGGCCATCGGCCTGCCGGCCGCGGAAATCCTTTTCCTTTCCGACGTGGTGCAGGAGCTGGATGCCGCGCGCGACGCGGGCATGCGCACGCTCGGCCTGGCCCGCGAAGGCGGCAGCCTGGACGGCCATCCGACGGTGGCCAGCTTCGCCGACATCCTCGTGGAGTGAGCGCGCCGGCTATCCTGAGGGAACACTCTTGCTCGGGAGCATCGCGCCATGGGTTCCACCCTCAGCGGGCTGATCAGCCTGGTCATCCTGGCCCTGGATATCTGGGCCATCGTCAACATCCTGAAAAGCGCTGCGGAAACCGGGATGAAGATCATCTGGGTCCTGGTGATCATCGTCCTGCCGGTGCTCGGCCTGATCATCTGGGCCATCGCCGGCCCGCGCGGCAACGTCAGGCTGTAGCCTCCCGCCGCGGCGCTAGCCGCCTGCGGCGTAGTGGTGCCACAGGTGGATGGCGGCGTAGGCGCGCCAAGGCCGCCAGGCCTCGGCGCGGGCCTTGAGGCTGCGCGCATCGATGCCTTGCGGCCCCCAGACCGTGGATTTCAGCAGGCCGAGGTCGGCGGCGGGGAAGGCGTCGGCTTCGCCCATGGCACGCAGGGCTATGTATTCGGCGGTCCAGGGGCCGATGCCGGGCAACGCGCAGAGGCGCTCCACCAGCGCCTCGGGGCCGTCCGCCAGGTCCAGGCTCAGCTCTCCCGAGGCGATCGCCGCGGCGAAGCGTTGCAGCGTCTGTACCCGCTTGCCGGGCATGCCGATGCCGTCGAGGTTGGCTTGCGCCAGCGCGGCGGGTGTCGGGAACAGGTGGCTGATGCCGTCGTAGCCGAGATTTTCCAGCGGCTCGCCGAGGCGCTGGATCAGGCGCCCGGTGATGGTCACCGCGGCCTTCACCGTGACCTGCTGGCCGACGATGGCGCGCACCGCCTGTTCGAAGGGGTCGAAGGCCACCGGCAGGCGCAGCCCCGGATTGGCGGCCACCAGCGGGCCGAGCAGGGGATCCCCGGCGAAATGCCGGGCGATGGTGGCCGGGTCGCTGTCCAGGTCGAACATCCGGCGGACCCGTGCCTCGAGTTCGGCGGCCAGGGCATGGGCGGACGGGCTGAGGCTCAGCGCCAGGACCTGGCGTTCCGCCAGCGGTCGCACCTCGAACCAGGCCGGGCGGCCGTTGGCCCGGAAGCTGCGGGCATAGTGGTCGTCGCCCAGGCTTTCGACACCGGCGAGCAGGCGCAGGGCGAAATGCTGGTGGAACTGGCGCCATTCCCAGGGCGACTGGTAGGGCAGGTGCAGGACGAGGGGAGAGGTAGGCTGGCTCATGGGCAGACGATACCTGTCCGGCGCAGCCGGCGCCATCCGCCGGCGGGGTTCGACCTGTCATTGCCGCCAGCGTAGAATGCGCGCCTTTCTTCGCGGCGCGGGCAAGTCCCGCTGCCAGATTGCAGCCTTACCAGGGAGATCCCGGCCCATGAGCGATTATCAGGAAACTCTGTACCAGGGCTACGGCCAGCGCTTCAGCATCGACAACATGCTGCATGAGGTGCGCACCGAGCACCAGCACCTGGTGATTTTCGAAAACGCCCGGATGGGCCGGGTGATGGCGCTCGACGGAGTGATCCAGACCACCGAGGCCGACGAGTTCATCTACCACGAGATGCTCACCCACGTGCCGATTCTCGCCCACGGCGCGGCCCGGCGCGTGTTGATCATCGGCGGTGGCGACGGCGGCATGCTGCGCGAGGTGGCCAAGCACAAGAGCGTCGAGCGGATCACCATGGTCGAGATCGACGGCACCGTGGTTGACATGTGTAAGGAGTTCCTGCCCAACCACTCCCAGGGCGCCTTCGACGACCCGCGGCTGAACCTGGTGATCGACGACGGCATGCGCTTCGTGGCTACCACGGAAGAACGCTTCGACGTGATCATCTCCGACTCCACCGACCCGATCGGCCCTGGCGAGGTGCTGTTCTCCGAGAACTTCTACCAGGCCTGCCGGCGCTGCCTGAACGAGGGCGGCATCCTGGTCACCCAGAACGGCACGCCGTTCATGCAACTGGAGGAAGTGCGCACCACCGCCGCACGTACCGACGGGCTGTTCGCCGACTGGCATTTCTACCAGGCGGCGGTGCCGACCTATATCGGCGGCGCCATGACCTTCGCCTGGGGCTCGACTCGCGAAGGCCTGCGTCGCCTTCCGCTGGAAACGCTGCGCCAGCGCTTCCGCGACAGCGGCATCGCCACCCGCTACTACAACGCCGATATCCACCTGGGCGCGTTTGCTCTGCCGCAGTATGTGCTGCAGGCCATCGGCAAGCAGGACAACGACTGACGCTTCACCAAGAAGGGCCGCAAGGCCCTTTTTCATGCGTCGCTCCGACATCCCCTGTTACTGCCAGCTAACATTTTTTTCACAATCGATCCGGGAAAATCTGCGCGCTTTTTTCCGTTGCCATGGCTATAAATGGCAGTTTTGTCCTTGAGTGCATCGAATGCTGACCAAACGATTGCGCCAGAGCGGCGTAGTAGTCTCCTGCCTGCTCGGTAGCGTCCTCTTCATCGCCCTGGCCTTCCTCGGCTGGCAACGTTTCGCCCCGGCGGCCATCGTATCCGGCTGGACCTACCGGGTAGTGCTCGAGGACATTCCCCACGTCAGCGCCCTGGCCCGCGACCCGGACGGCCTGCTTTACGTGAGCCAGGAGTTGCAGGACGGCAAGGGCCTGGTGTTCCGCATCGCCGCCGATGGCAGCCGCGATACGGTGCTCGACGGGCTGTCCAAGCCCGACGGCATGGCCAGCTTCCGCGACGGCATCGCGATCAGCCAGGAGCAGGGCGCCTCGCCGGTGTTCTGGTGGCATGCCCAGCAGGCCCGGCCGCTGTTCGACGGCATCCAGGTGGAGGGCGTCGCCAGCGACGGCCGCTACCTGTACGCCGCCGAGGATCGCGACCTGGACGGGCGGATTCTCCGCTACGACCCGGAGACCGGCGGACTGACGGTACTGCGCGAGGGATTGCAGCGCTCCGAAGGGGTGGCCGCCTGCCCGGACGGAAGCGTCTTCTACACGGAAAAGAAACGTGGCCACGTCATGCGCCTGCATGAGGGGGCCGAGGACGAGGTGGTGCTGAACGGACTGAATGCACCGAGCTTTTTGCTGTGCGACAGCGAAGGCCTGTGGATCACCGAGGACTCGACGCATAACGCGCGAGCCTTGCTGCTGCCGCCCGACGGGCCGCTGCAGGTGATCGTACGGCGCCTGCGTTCCGCACAGTCCTTACTGCCCATCGGGCCCGGCCGCTACCTGCTGGCCGAGCAGGGGCGGGACCGCATTCTCGAAATCGAACGACAGAAGAGCGAATTGTAAACATGGACCAAACGGAAGTCCGAACCACCCAATCGCCCCCACGGCTGTTCCAGCCCACCATCCGCAGCCACCTGGCGTTCACCGCGCTCAGCGCGCTGGTGCTGCTGGTCATGTTCAGCCTGCTGCGCCTGGCCTTGCTGATCTACAACCGCGAACTGATCGGCGCGACCCCGGCGAGCACCTTCCTCGAGGCGTTCGGCAACGGCGTGCGTTTCGACCTGCGGGTCGTCGTCTATGCCGTGGCGCCGCTGGTGCTGTCGCTGTTCGCGGTACGCGCGATGGCCGCTCGCGGCCTGTTCCGTACATGGTTGACGCTGTTCGCCAGCATCACCCTGTTCCTCGGCGTACTCGAACTGGACTTCTACCGCGAGTTCCACCAGCGCCTGAACAGCCTGGTCTTCCAGTACATGTCGGAAGACCCGAAGACCGTCATGAGCATGCTCTGGTACGGCTTCCCGGTGGTCCGCTACCTGCTGGCCTGGGCCTTCGCCACCTGGGTGCTGTACCGGGTGTTCAAGGCCATCGACCTGGCGACCCGCCCGAGCCAGCGCAAGCCGCGCGAAGACAGCGTGATCGCCCGGCCGAGCGCTGCCGCGCCCTGGTACGTGCGCGGCGTGGTGCTGTTCCTCTGCGTGCTGGTCTGCGTCCTCGCCGCCCGCGGCACCCTGCGCCAGGGCCCGCCGCTGCGCTGGGGCGATGCCTTCACCACCGAATCCATGTTCGCCAACCAGTTGGGCCTGAACGGCACCCTGACCCTGGTCAAGGCGGCCAAGGAGCGCTTCTCCGAAGACCGCGCGAACATCTGGAAGGCCACCCTGGACGACAAGGTCGCCCTGGAGACCACCCGGCAGATGTTGCTGACCCCCAACGACAAGCTGGTGGACGCCGATGAGGCCGCGGTGCGCCGCGAGTTCACCCCGCCGGCGGCGAATACCCTGCCGATCCGCAACGTGGTGGTGGTCCTGCTGGAAAGCTTCGCCGGCCACTATGTCGGCGCCCTGGGCGCGCCGGGCAACATCACGCCGTATTTCGACAAGTTGTCGAAGGAAGGCCTGCTGTTCACCCAGTTCTTCTCCAACGGCACCCATACCCACCAGGGCATGTTCGCCACCATGGCCTGCTTCCCCAACCTGCCGGGCTTCGAATACCTGATGCAAACCCCGGAGGGCGGCCACAAGTTCTCTGGCCTGCCGCAGTTGCTCAGCGCCCGCCAGTACGAGGACGTCTACGTCTACAACGGCGATTTCGCCTGGGACAACCAGTCCGGCTTCTTCAGCAACCAGGGCATGACCACCTTCATCGGCCGCAACGACTATGTCGACCCGGTGTTCTCCGATCCGACCTGGGGCGTCTCCGACCAGGACATGTTCGCCCGTGGCAACGAGGAACTGGACAAGCTGGCGAGCACCGGCAAGCCGTTCTATGCGCTGTTGCAGAGCCTCTCCAACCACGTGCCCTATGCGTTGCCGAAGGACCTGCCGGTGGAGCGCGTGACCGGCTACGGTTCGCTCGACGAGCACCTGACCGCCATGCGCTATTCCGACTGGGCGCTGGGCCAGTTCTTCGAGAAGGCGAAGAAGTCGCCGTACTACAAGGACACCCTTTTCGTGGTGGTCGGCGACCATGGCTTCGGCAGCCCCGAGCAGCTCACCGAGATGGACCTGCACCGCTTCAACGTGCCGCTGCTGCTGATCGCCCCCGGCATCCAGGAGAAGTTCGGTACCCACCTGCCGACCGTCGGTACCCAGGTCGACATCGTGCCGACCATCATGGGCCTGCTCGGCGGCGAGACCGTCCACCAGTGCTGGGGCCGCGACCTGCTGAACCTGCCGGAAGGCGACAAGGGCTTCGGCGTGATCAAGCCGTCGGGCAGCGAGCAGAACGTCGCCATCGTCTCCGGCAACCGCATCCTGGTGCGGCCGAAGGACGGTGACGTGCGCGTCTACGATTACCAGCTGGGCGGCGATGCCAAGGCGGTGATCACCAAGGACGTGCCGGACCAGGCCGAGCTGCAGAAGAAGCTGGAGTCGTTCATCCAGACCGCGACCAAGAGCCTGCTGGAGAATACCGCGGGCGTGGTACATGGGATCCCGGACAAGGACTGACCCGTAGCAAGCATGTGAAAGGGGCCTTCGGGCCCCTTTTTTTCGGCGCCAGGTCGCAGCGTCTTGCGTTGCCGGTGCCGAGGCGGCCACCCTGCCCGATAGCGTTCAGGGTGTATCCGTCTGCTGGCTTTCCAGCCAGCGCAGGACTTCGGCGGTGGCCTGGATCAGGTCCGCCGGTATGTACTGGTCGACATTGCCGTCGCGCAGCAGCGCCCGTGCCAGCGGAACTCGTTGCAGCACCGGGATTCCTTCTTCCTCGGCGATGCGCCGGACCCGCAGGGCCAGGGCGTCGGTGTGCTTCAGGGTGATCAGCGGCAGGGGTGTTTCGCCGCGTCGATAGCGTATGCCGATGGCGACGTGGGTCGGGTTGGCGACGATCACCGAGGAACGCCGGACATCCGCGCGCAGGTTGCTCGATTGCAGTTCCTGATGGAATTGCCGGCGCTTGCTCTTGATCTCCGGGCTGCCCTCCATCTCCTTGTACTCGCGCTTCACTTCGTCCTTGCTCATGCGCAACTGCTTGTAGTGCTGGTGGCGTTCGAAGGCGTAGTCGGCGACGGCAATCGCCAGGAAGCCGACCGCGCAGACCAGCATCAGTTGCCTGAGCATCAGCCCGCTCACCGGTGCCACGCAGTCCAGCCCGCAGGCGGGAATCCGCAGGAGGCTGGCCAGGTTGCCCTGCAAGGTCAGCCAGACCAGCAGGGAGAGCAGGGCGACCTTCAGGGTCGACTTGAGGAACTCCACCAGGCTCCGGATCGAGAAGATCTTCTTCGCGCCCTCCACCGGGTTGATCTTCTTCAGGTCCGGCTTGACGCTGTCGAGGCTGAGCAGGAAGCCGTACTGGCCGACATGGCTGAGCACCACCACCAGCGCCGCGACCAGCAGGACCGGCGCCAGCAGGTAGAGGAGTTCCTGGAGAAGGTTCTCCAGGATGGTCTCCAGCGCCTGGCGAAACGGCAGGTCGATGTACTCGGCGGGCAGCAGGAGCAGCTTGCCGAGATGCTCCAGGTAGTAGTCGGAAAAGCCCATCAGCAGCGCCACCAGCGACAGGATCAACGCGCTGGAGACAATTTCCTTGCTCTTCACCACCTGGCCCTGCCGGCGGGCGTCGCGCAGCTTCTTCGCCGTGGGCTGCTCGGTCTTCTCGGCGCTCATGGCGTCTCCAGCACGGGACGCAGCAGGCGCAGCGGGTCGACGGCGAGCAGCAGGGCATCGTAGGCGTGCTCCATGAGGATGCCCAGGTAGAGCACCAGCAGCAGGCTGGCGACCAGGCTCTTGATCGGCATGGCGAGGATGAACACGTTCAGCGACGGGGCGAAGCGGCTGACCAGCGCCAGGCCGAACTCGGCGAGGAACATGGCGATCAGCAGCGGCGCGGCGAACAGCGCGCAGAGCATCAGCATCTGCGAGAACTGCGCGTAGAAGAATGCCACCCATTGGCTGCCGAACTGCGGGAAGAAACTGCTCACCGGCCAACTGGCATAGCTCCTGAACAGCGAGCCGACCAGCGCGAGGAAGGCGCCGCCGGAGAAGAACAGGGTGATCAGCGTCTGCGTCAGCAGCAGCCCGGTGGGGCTGGTCTGGCTGCCCAGGCTGGGGTTGAGGGTCGAGGCGAGTGCCGCGCCACGCTGGTTGTCGATGATGAAGCCGGTCGCTTCCATGGCCCAGAAGGGAATGGTGGCGACGAAGCCGATGAGCAGGCCGAGCAGCACTTCCTTGCCGATCAGCAGGGCGATGTCCAGCGCGCCGAGGGCCGGCGGCAGGCTGCCGGCGACGATCGGGTAGGCGAACAGCGCCAGCGAGCAGGCCACGCCGTTGCGCACCAGGCCGCCGCCCAGGGTCTGCTTGGCCAGCACCGGCAGGACCACGAAGCAACTGATGATCCGCGGCAGCAGCAGGCTGTAGGTCAGCAGCAGTTGCTGCAGGTCCTGGACGCTCATCGCACCAGCGGCACCTTCAGCAGGGTCATTTCGGCGAAACGGTACAGCTCGCCGCCCAGCCAGCCGCTGGTGGCGAACAGTACCACCACCACGGCCACCAGCTTGGCGACGAAGCCGAGGGTCTGCTCCTGGATCTGGGTGAGTGCCTGGACCAGCGATACCAGGGTGCCGATCAGGGCCGCGACCAGTACCGGCGGCAGCGACAGGACCAGCACCAGCCACAGGGTCTGGTTGGTGAAGTGGAGGATGTCGGCGCTGCTCATGGTCAGCCTCCGTAGCTGATGACCAGGCCGTGGGTCAGCCGCGCCCAGCCGTCGAGGAGGACGAACAGGAGCAGCTTGAACGGCAGGGAAATGGTCATCGGCGACACCATCATCATGCCCATCGCCAGGAGGATGTTGGAGATGATCAGGTCGATGGCGATGAAGGGCAGGTAGATCAGGAAGCCGATCTCGAACGCACGGGTCAGTTCGCTGACGGTGAAGGCCGGCAGCAGGATCAGCAGGCTGTCCGGGTCGAGCCGCTCGGCGTATTCGCTGGGCCAGACCTGGCGGGTGCTTTCCATGAAGAAGGTGTGTTCGCGCTCCTGGATCTGCCGCTTGAGGAAGTTCCGGTAGGGCGCCATGCCCTCGTCGAGAAAGCGTTCCACCGATGCCGAGTCGCTCAGGCTGACGTCGTGGTTGCGCAGGTAGTCGCGGGTGGCGAAGCCGACCGGTGCCATCACGTACAGGCTGAGGATGATCGCCAGCCCGTACATCGCCATGTTCGGCGGAATCTGCTGGACGCCCAGAGCGTTGCGCAGCAGCGAGAAGACCACGGTCATCTTGATGAAGGAGGTCGCCATCACCGCGATGAACGGGACCAGCGCGAGCAGGGCCAGGCCGAGGATCAGGCCGAGCTCGTCGGGCAACTGGATCATGCTTCGTCGTGTCCGAACAGGCGGGTTACGCGCACCCCGAGCCGGTCCTGGAGCCTGACCAGTTCGCCGATACCGAGGCAGCGCTGGTTGGCGAGGATGCGCACTTCGCCGTCCAGGGCACAGTCGAGATCGAGCAGCGAGCCTGGCTGCAGGGTGGAGAGGGTATGCAGGTCCAGGGTGCGGCGGCCGACCTCGAAGCTGACCGGGATCGGCAGTTGGTCGAGTTCGTGCAGGTCCTCGCTGTCGGCGAGGGAGGGGATGTCGTGCATGTCGAGCAGTTCCAGTTGCGTGGAGTGGAGTTGGCAGCGCGCCCAGGGGCGTCCTTCGAGAACCCCCAGCAGCGCTGCGTCGGGGCGATGGCCGGCAGGCAGCAGCAACAGGTCGCCGGGCTCCAGGGTGCGCAGCTCGCCGGCGTCCAGCGGCAGGCCGGGCCATTGCAGCGACAGGCGCAGCGGTATGGCCAGGCGTTGCGTCGAGGGGCGCGGCGGCAGGCGTGCCAGCAGCGTCGCGGGATCGCCGTCGAGCCAGAGCGCCAGGCGCTGGTCGTCGCGTTCCAGGCTCAGGCGCAGGCCCATCGCAGCGCGTGGTTGCGCCGGGCTCAGGCCGTACCAGACCAGGCCGGGAAAGACGTTGCCTTCGCGCTCCAGCAAGGCCAGTTGCAGGGCCGCCGGCAGGCTGGCGAAGGCTGCCTCCTGCAGGTTCGGCGCGAGCCAGCGGGCCAGCGCCGGAGCCTGGCAGAGAAAGCGCAGGGGCAGGCCGTCCCACGCCAGGCTCAGTTCGAGATCGACGTCGGGGGCGGCCTGGGCGATGTCCAGGCGCGCTTGCAAAGCGTTGCCGACATAGTGGCGACGGCAACGTGCGAGACGTCGCTGGAGATCCAGTTCGGCGCGGCTGGCGAGCGGCAGGTCGAGGTCCGTACCGTTCATTCGGCTTGCCACTCTTCATGCAGGTAGCGACGTTGCCGCGAGCGCTGGCCGCTGTCCTGCTGCTGATTGAAGGTGAGTTGCACCGGTTGTTCCGGATGCAGCCGTTGCAGGCGTTCGAGCAACTCGCCACGGGCTTGCTGGAGCAGCGCCAGGCTGCCGGGGCTGGCACTGATCTCGATCTGCAACTGGCCATGGCCATGCAGGACCTGCACCTCCACGGCGCCGAGCTGGGGCAGTTGCACCTGCAGGCGCGCCGCATGGCTTTCGGCTGCGCTGGCGACCTGGATGCGCCCCTGCACGGCATCGAGCAGGCGCGCGAGATCGGCCAGCGGCAGTGGCCGGCTCCCGCTCGATGCCAGCAGGCGTGCCAGCAGGCGGTCGCCGGGGGTTTGCATGGCAGGCAGTGGCACAGGCGCTTGGTCGTCGGGGGGCAGTGCGGATGGATCGGTTTCTCCGGGTTGCCGACGCTCCTCTCCGCGGCCTTCGCCGCCCGCTGTCGGCGCGGGCGGCGAAGCCTGGGCACTGGCCTGCGCCGTGGGCGCGACCTCGGCTGCGGCTTTCGCCGGGAAGCCGGGGCCGGGCTGCGGCCGCTCATGCGTCCGACCTGCGATTTGCGGGTGGGAGGACACCGGCACCAGCGGCGGTTCGTCGACCGGAGGCGCCGAAACGCTGGCCGGCTCCCGGGCTTGCGTGGACGCCGCGACGCGCGCGGAGACCGCCGGCGCTTGCCGTGCTACCGATCCGGACGGCGACACTGTTGGCGTTGGCGTTGGCGTTGGCGTTGGCGTTGGCGTTGGCGTTGGCGTTGGCGTTGCGTCCGCGGCAACTGGCACGGGGGCTTGCCGAGTGGTCGGCGGCCGGTCGGCGGCAGGCGCCGCGGGCTGGTCGGCGAGAGGCGTCGAGGTCGGCGCGTCGGCTGTCGCGGCGGGCTCTTCGGCCTCTGTCGTTTCGTCGCCCTTGTCGAACGGTGGCCTGGGCGCCGGCGGTCGGTGCGCGGGCAGGGCCTGTTCGAAGGCGATCTGCTGCGCGCGCAGCGGCGGAAGGGGGGCAGGGGTGTCGGACGACACGAGCGGAGCCGTATCCACGGCGTTCAGCTTGAGCATGGCCAGGTCTCGTGGCGGGTGAATTCTTCCAGTTCGCCTTCCTCGCTGCGTTCGCGCAGCCCCTGGCGCTCGGCGTCGACGTGGCGCTCCAGTTCGGCGAACTTCTCCAGTTGCCGCTGGCGTTCCAGCAGTTCTCGCCGGCACTGCCGCAGGCGCTCGCGCTCCCCTTCGAGGCGCTGCGCGGCCTCGGCGCAGTCCTGTTCCAGGCCGGCTTCCTTTTCCCGCAGCAGCCCTACCTGCTGCTGCCAGGCTTCCAGGCGCCGGCGGTCGAGCATGGCCGCCTGGCAGGCGAGAAACAGCCGTTGCTCTTCGGCCAGTCGCCAGTCGCGGTAGTCCCGTTGTGCCGCCTGGCGCTCGGTGTGTTCCTGCGCCGCGGCGCGAACCCGTAGCAATTGGCGGCCCTGGGCGCGCTCGGCCCGGTCCAGGCGCAGGCGTCGGACGCGCAACAGCAGCGCCAGGCTCATGCGCAGAGGCTCCGCAACTGCGCGCAGGCCTGTGCGTAATCGCTGGTTTCGTGGGTACCCTGGCGCAGCCACTGGCGGATCGCCCCGATCTTCTCGATGGCCTGGTCGGCTTCGCTGTCCTGGCCTTTCTGGTATTCGCCGATCTTCAGCAGCAACTCGACTTCCTCGTACTTCGCCAGCCATTCGCGCAAGCGTCCGGCCGCATGGCGCTGATCGTCGTCGACGATCTGGTTCATGACCCGGCTCACCGAGTGCAGCACGTCGATGGCCGGATAGTGGTTGGCGGCGGCCAGCTTGCGCGACAGCACGATGTGCCCGTCGAGAATCGAGCGGGTCTCGTCGGCCACCGGCTCGCTCATGTCGTCGCCTTCCACCAGCACGGTGTAGAGCGCGGTGATCGAGCCCCGCTCGGATTGCCCGGCACGCTCCATCAAGCGTGGCAGCGCGGCGAACACCGATGGCGGATAGCCGCGGCGGGTGGGCGGTTCACCGGCCGCCAGGCCGATTTCGCGCTGGGCCCTGGCGAAGCGGGTCAGCGAGTCCATCAGCAGCAGGACGCGGCGTCCCTGGTCGCGGAAATACTCGGCGATGCTGGTGGCGACGAAACCGGCCTTGGCGCGCTCCATCGCCGGTCGGTCGGAAGTGGCGACCACCAGCACCGAGCGGCGCAGCCCCTGTTCGCCGAGGTCGCTTTCGATGAACTCGCGGACTTCGCGACCGCGCTCGCCGACCAGGGCGAGTACCGTCACATCCACCTCGGCATTGCGCACCAGGCTGGCCAGCAGGGTGCTCTTGCCGCCGCCGGCGGCAGCGAAAATGCCCATGCGCTGGCCTTCGCCGCAGGTCAGCAGGCCGTCGATGGCGCGCACACCCAGCGATAGCGGCCGCTCTATCAGGCGCCGGCTCATCGGCGGCGGGGCATCCCGGTAGACCGGATACCAGGCCGCCGGCTCGGCCGGCGGGCTGCCGTCGAAGGGGCGGCCGAGGCCGTCGAGCACCTGCCCGAGCAGGTGCTCGCCAACCGCCACGCGATGCATGCCGCCGGTAGGGCTGACCTCGGTGTTGGAGGAAACCCCGAGCATCTCGCCGAGCGGGGTGAGCAGCGCCTGGTGCTGCTGGAAGCCGATGACCTCGGCGAGCAGCGCCAGGCTCTGGTCGGGATTGCGCAACTGGCAGAGTTCGCCGATGCGCACGCCGGGCACCACGGCCTTGAGCAGGGTTCCGGTGACCTGGGTGACCCGCCCGCGGATCTGGATCGGCCGGCAGCCTTCGATGGCGTGGCGCATCCGGACGATGAGAGGAGAGAGAGGCGCGGGCATGGCGGATCGGTTCGGCTGGAGTCGGCGCGCACTATAGAGAAAGCCTCGCGCGACGAATTTCAGTGCCAGCCGGGAGTTTTTAGAAATCGGTTGCCGCCGCGGCTAAAAAAAACCGGCCGATATTGGCATCGGCGGCACCGGGCCGGTTCCTATACTGCGCCGCCTTTGCAGACCAGGAACCACAGCCACGATGGACATCCTCCAGAGTTCCTCCGCCGCGCCCCTCGCGCCGCGGGAAGCGGCCAACGCCCCCGCGCAGCAGGCTGGCGGCAGCTTTCAGGGCGAGCGCGTCCACTACGTTTCCGTTTCGCAGTCGCTGGCCGATGCCGCGGAAGAGCTGACCTTCGCCTTTTCCGAGCGCGCCGAGAAATCCCTGGCCAAGCGCCGCCTGAGCGACGCCCATGCGCGCCTGAGCGAAGTCCAGGCCATGCTGCAGGAGTACTGGAAGCGCATTCCGGACCTGGAAAGCCAGCAGAAGCTCGAGGCGCTGATCGCCCACCTGGGCAGCGGCCAACTGAGCAGCCTGGCGCAGCTCAGTGCTTACCTGGAGGGCTTCTCCAGCGAGATCAGCCAGCGCTTCCTGGCGCTGTCGCGGGCGCGCGACGTCCTGGCCGGGCGGCCGGAGGCGCGGGCGATGCTGGCGCTGGTCGACCAGGCGTTGCTGCGGATGGCCGACGAGCAGGGCCTGGAGATCGAACTCGGCCTGCGCATCGAGCCGCTGGCCGCCGAGGCTTCCGCCGCCGGTGTCGGCGATATCCAGGCGCTGCGCGATACCTACCGTGACGCGGTACTCGACTACCGGGGCCTGTCGGCGGCCTGGCAGGACATCCAGGCGCGCTTCGCCGCGACGCCGCTGGAGCGGGTCGTGGCCTTCCTGCAGAAAGCCCTGAGCGCCGACCTGGACAGTCAGTCGAGCCGGCTCGATCCGGTGAAGCTGGAGCGGGTCATGAGCGACATGCACAAGCTGCGCGTGCTCGGCGGCCTGGCGGAGCAGGTGGGGGCGCTCTGGCAGGTGCTGGTGACAGGGGAGCGGGGCCATGGCATACGGGCCTTCTGAATTGACCGGCGCAGTCATCGCCTTGCTCGAGAAGCGCTGGGTCGGCGTCGCCGAGGTGCAGGCGTTGCTCGAGCCGTTGCCGCTGGCCGACGTCGCCCGGCAGATCCATTTCTTCCGCGAACTGAAGCGTCTCTACCGCCTGTTGCCGGTCGAAGTGTTCGGCGACGACGAGCAGCGCCAGAATCTTTTGAATGCCTGCCAGATGGCACTCGACCTGGCGATCGAGCGCGAAGAGGAGCAGCAGCATGGACTGGGTTGAGCTGGCCGTCGCGCAGTTCTGCCAGGACCTGCGGGTGAGCGTACCGGCGCCGCTGGCGCGCGTGGTGCAACTGGATTTCGAGGACAGCGGCACCTTGCAGCTGGAACGCCATGGCGAACAGTTGTCGCTCTGGCTGGCCTGTGACCTGGCCTGGCACCAGGCCTATCGCGGCACCCTGCGGGCGTTGCGCCTGTGCCATGCGCGCGCGGCCGGGAGCCTGCCGCTGCGTTGCGCCTGGAGCGGCGAATCGCGCCTGCTGCTGTGCATCACCCTGGAAGCCCGGCAGGTCGGCATCCCGACGCTGCACCAGGCCTTGCAGGCGCTGCGCTCGGCGCGCAGCGAAGTGCTCGCCGCATGAGCCGGGTCGGTGCCTGGCACATCGGCATCGAACGGCTCGACCTGGCGCATGCCGAGCCGTTCGCGCCGCCCCTGCCGGAGCGCCATCTGCTGGCGCCCGACGGCCGGCCGGTGGAGACCCACGTCGCCAGCCTGTATCCCGCGCAGCAGGCGCAACAGCGCCTGTTCGACTACGCCCGGCCCCAGCTGGAGTTCCACGGCCTGCTGCGCCCCGGCGACTTCCGCCAGGCGCTGCGCGATCTCCGCCTGGCCCTCACGCTGCCCGGCCAGCCCGCCCTGCAGGCCGCGGCCTGCCTGCTCGGCGAGCGCGACGAAGACGAGCGACTGCTGCAAATGGCCCTGAACCTGTTGCACAAGGTATGAATCGATGACGTTGAAACCGACGCAACAGCGCCTGTTGCTGATGCTGGGCTGGTTGCACCTGCAATGCGGCCAACCGCGACGCGCCCAGGTGTTGCTGGAGGCTTTGCTGAGCGTTGCGCCGGAGCGCCGCGACGGGCGCCGCGCCTTGCTCCTGGCGTTGCTCCAGCAAGGCCTCGGCGAGCCCGCCGTGCGCCTGTGCCGGCAGTTGCAGGAGGAGGGCGAGGAGGAGCCCGGTCTGTGGCGTTGCCTGAGCCGTGCCGAACAGCTCGCCGGGCGTCTCGACGCGGCGCGTGCCGCGCACGCCCGGGCGCTGGAGCTGGAGGCGCGGGAATGAACGACCTGAGCGGGCTTCTCGGCCGGGTCGGCGAGCGCAAGGACATCCTGCTGGTGGTGTTGCTGCTGGCGGTGGTGTTCATGATGGTGCTGCCGTTGCCACCGCTGCTGCTGGACATCCTCATCGCCGTCAACATCACCATCTCCGTGGTCCTGCTGATGATGTCGGTGTACATCGGCTCGCCGTTGCAGTTCTCGGTGTTCCCGGCGGTGCTGCTGATCACCACGCTGTTCCGCCTGGCGCTGTCGGTGAGCACCACGCGGATGATCCTGCTGCAGGCCGACGCGGGGCAGATCGTCAACACCTTCGGCAGCTTCGTGGTCGGCGGCAACCTGGTGGTGGGCATCATCATCTTCCTGATCATCACCATCGTGCAGTTCCTGGTGATCACCAAGGGTGCCGAGCGGGTCGCCGAGGTCAGCGCGCGCTTTTCCCTGGATGCCATGCCGGGCAAGCAGATGAGCATCGACGGCGACATGCGTGCCGGCGTGATCGATGTCAACGAGGCGCGGGCGCGGCGCGCGGTGATCGAAAAGGAAAGCCAGATGTTCGGCTCCATGGACGGCGCGATGAAGTTCGTCAAGGGCGACGCCATCGCCGGGCTGATCATCATCGTCGTCAACATCCTCGGCGGCATCGCCATCGGCGTCACGCAGAAGGGCCTGAGCACCGCCGACGCGCTGCAACTGTACGCGGTGCTGACCGTCGGCGATGGCATGGTCTCGCAGGTGCCGGCGTTGCTGATCGCCATCACCGCCGGGATCATCGTCACCCGGGTGTCTTCCGACGAGTCGGCGGACCTCGGCAGCGACATCGGCGAACAGGTGGTGGCGCAGCCCAAGGCGCTGCTGATCGGCGGCCTGTTGCTGGTACTGTTCGGCCTGATTCCCGGTTTCCCGACCCTGACCTTCCTGGCTCTCGCGCTGCTGGTCGGCGGCGGCGGCTACTTCATGCTCTGGCGCCAGCGGGTCCAGGCCAGCGCCGGTTCCCGCGACCTGCCGGCGCTGCTCGCGCAGGGCGCCGGAGCGCCATCGGCCAAGGCGCGCGGCAAGGCTGGCGGCGGCAAGCCGAAGGCCGGGCGTCTCGCCGAGCAGGAAGAATTCGCCCTCACCGTGCCGTTGCTGATCGACGTCGATGCCAGCCTCCAGGAACGTCTCGAGGCGATGTCGCTGAACGAGGAGCTGGTGCGGGTACGACGCGCGCTGTACCTGGATTTCGGCGTGCCGTTCCCGGGTATCCACTTGCGCTTCAACGAAGCGATGGGCGATGGCGAATACCTGGTGCAGCTACAGGAGGTCCCGGTCGCGCGCGGGTGCCTGCGGCCGGGCTGGTTGCTGGTGCGCGAACGCGCCGGGCAGCTGGAGCTGCTCGCGGTCCCCCACGAGCCGGCGGAGCTGCAGGTGCCGGGAGAGGAAGCGAGCTGGGTGGAGCAGGCGCACCAGGATCGCCTGGAGCGTTCCGGCTGTGCCTGCCTGGGCCTGGAGCAGGTGCTCACCTGGCACCTGTCCCATGTGCTGCGGGAGTACGCCGAGGATTTCATCGGCATCCAGGAGACGCGCTACCTGCTGGAGCAGATGGAGCAGGGTTACGGCGAGCTGGTGAAGGAGGCGCAGCGGATCGTTCCCCTGCAGCGGATGACCGAGATTCTCCAGCGCCTGGTCGGCGAGGACATCTCGATCCGCAACATGCGGGCGATCCTCGAGGCGATGGTGGAGTGGGGGCAGAAGGAGAAGGACGTGGTGCAGCTCACCGAGTACATCCGCAGCAGCCTCAAGCGCTACATCTGCTACAAGTACTCCAGCGGCAACAACATCCTTCCCGCCTATCTGCTGGACCAGGCGGTGGAGGAGCAGATCCGCGGCGGCATCCGCCAGACCAGCGCCGGCAGCTACCTGGCCCTCGACCCGGCGATAACCCAGGCCTTCCTCGAGCGCGTGCGGCAGACCGTCGGCGATCTCGCGCAGATGCAGAACCGGCCGGTGCTGATCGTTTCCATGGATATCCGCCGCTACGTGCGCAAGCTGGTGGAGAGCGACTATGCCGGGCTGCCGGTGCTGTCCTACCAGGAGCTGACCCAGCAGATCAACATCCAGCCGCTTGGCAGGATCGTGTTGTGAGCGCCGATCCGCTGATTCCCTGGTTTCTCGCCCGCGGCCTGGTGGTGCGTCCGCACTGCCTGCGCGACACCTCGATCGCGCTCGGCTGGCAGGTCCTGACCCATGGCTGCGAACTGGCCTGGCGCTGCGACGGCGAGCGGGTCTGGATCGTGATGTTGCGTCGGCGGCAGGCGCGCAGCGGATTGGCCAATCCATTCGCCGCGCTGTACCTGCTGGCGGAGGCCACGCTCGATACGCTGGGGCCGCGCCAGCGTCTCTACGGCAAGGTCCTGGCGCTGGCCGGCAGCCCGCTGCCTGGCGAGCGCATGGCGCGCTTCTATCGCCGCTGGACCGGCGCCGCCGAGCCCGCCGACGGCTGGTTCGAGCTGGAGGCCGGGCGGGTGGTGACGCAGCGAAGCCTGCGAAAACGACAAAAACCCGACCGTGCCTGACAGGCTCCGGCGACGTCGATCCCTACCATGGGCGACATGAACGAATACACCGAAGACACCCTGCGGGCGACCGTCCAGGCCGCCGAACTGGCGATTCGCGACAGTGAGGAACGCGGCCGCCTGCTGGCGGAAATGTGGCAAGGCCTGGGGCTTGCCGCGGACGCCGGCGAGCTGCTGTTCCAGGCGCCGGAGCGAGAGCTGGCGCGAGCCGCCGAAGAGGAGCTGCTGGCCGAACTGCGGCGCATGCGCAGTTCCCAGCCGACGCAGGGCGAGCAGGGTACCCGGCCGCGGCGTCCGACGCCGATGCGTGGCTTGTTGATCTGAGGAATCACGATGGAAGTCAGAAACTTTAATGCCAGTCGCGAGCTGTTCCTGGACGAACTCCTGGCCGCGCCGGCGGCGCCTGCCAGTGCCGAGCAGGAGGAACTGCTGGCCTTGTTGCGCAGCGAGCGGATCGTGCTGGCCCACGCCGGCCAGCCGCTGAGCGAGGCGCAAGTGCTCAAGGCGCTCGCCTGGTTGCTCGCGGCCAATCCGTCCGCGCCTCCGGGGCAGGGCCTCGAGGTACTCCGCGAAGTCCTGCAGGCACGTCGGCAGCCCGGTGCGCAGTGGGATCTGCGCGAGTTCCTGGTGTCGGCCTATTTCAGCCTGCACGGCCGTCTCGACGAGGATGTCATCGGTGTCTACAAGGATGTCCTGCAGACCCAGGACGGCAAGCGCAAGGCGCTGCTCGACGAGCTCAAGGCGCTGACCGCGGAGTTGAAGGTCTACAGCGTGATC
The DNA here is from genome assembly GCF_058680555.1 of Pseudomonas sp. YA1. NCBI lineage: Bacteria > Pseudomonadati > Pseudomonadota > Gammaproteobacteria > Pseudomonadales > Pseudomonadaceae > Pseudomonas > Pseudomonas sp. YA1. The sequence goes on along the minus strand of NZ_JBZWBG010000010.1, from coordinate 222,226 downwards.
CAGTCGCAGATCAACGCCGCGCTGTCGGCCAAGCAGGGCATCAGGATCGACGCTGGCGGTATCGATCTGGTCGACCCCACGCTCTATGGCTATGCCGTCGGCGATCCCAGGTGGAAGGACAGCCCCGAGTATGCGCTGCTGAGCAATCTGGATACCTTCAGCGGCAAGCTGTCGATCAAGGATTTTCTCAGCGGCTCGCCGAAGCAGAGCGGGGAACTCAAGGGCCTCAGGGATGAGTACCCCTTCGAGAAGGACAACAACCCGGTCGGCAATTTCGCCACCACGGTGAGCGACCGCTCGCGTCCGCTGAACGACAAGGTCAACGAGAAGACCACCCTGCTCAACGACACCAGCTCCCGCTACAACTCGGCGGTCGAGGCGCTCAACCGCTTCATCCAGAAATACGACAGCGTCCTGCGCGACATTCTCAGCGCGATCTAGAGGTATCCATGAACCAGCAAGCGACCCCTTCCGACACCGACCAGCAACAGGCGCTGGAGGCCTTCCTGCGCGACGGCGGCACCCTGGCGATGCTTCGCGGACTCAGCGAGGACACCCTGGAGCAGCTCTATGCGCTGGGCTTCAACCAGTACCAGGCGGGCAAGTGGGACGACGCGCAGAAGATCTTCCAGGCACTGTGCATGCTCGACCACTACGACGCCCGCTACTTTCTCGGCCTGGGCGCCTGCCGCCAGTCCCTCGGTCTCTATGAACAGGCCCTGCAGAGCTACAGCTACGGCGCGCTGATGGACATCAACGAGCCGCGCTTTCCCTTCCATGCCGCCGAGTGCCACCTGCAACTGGGTGATCTCGACGGAGCCGAGAGTGGCTTCTACTCGGCCCGGGCCCTGGCCGCGGCACAGCCGGCGCACGAGGCCCTGGCCGCGCGTGCCGGCGCCATGTTGGAAGCCGTAACCGCGAGAAAGGATCGAACATATGAATCCGATAACGCTTGAACGCGCCGGACTGCCCTACGGGGTGGCCGACGCCGGGGATATCCCGGCGCTCGGCAGGCCGGTCGCGAGGGATGTCGAGAGTCTGCGGGTGGAGCGCCTGGCGGCGCCGGCCGCGGCTTCCGCGAGCGGTACGGGGGTGGCGCTGACGCCGCCGTCCGCAGCCAGCCAGCAGCGCCTGGAGGTCGCCAACCGTGCGGAGATCGCCAGCCTGGTGCAAGCAGTGGGCGAGGATGCCGGACTGGCGCGGCAGGTTGTGCTGGCCGGCGCTTCGACGCTGTTGTCCGCCGGCCTGATGTCGCCGCAGGCGTTCGAGATCGAGCTGGCGAAAATCACCGGCGAAGTCGAGAACCAGCAGAAGAAACTCAAGCTGACCGAAATCGAGCAGGCGCGAAAGCAGAACCTGCAGAAGATGGAAGACAACCAGCAGAAGATCAGGGAATCGGAAGAAGCCGCGAAAGAAGCCCAGAAGTCCGGTCTGGCAGCCAAAATCTTTGGTTGGATCAGTGCAATAGCTTCGATCATCGTCGGCGCAATCATGGTGGCAACCGGCGTCGGCGCGGCCGCGGGTGCACTGATGATCGCGGGCGGTGTCATGGGAGTGGTCTCCCAGTCGGTACAGCAGGCAGCCGCGGACGGATTGATCAGCAAGGAAGTGATGGAAAAGCTCGGCCCGGCACTGATGGGTATCGAGATCGCCGTCGCGCTGCTGGCGGCGGTGGTCAGCTTCGGCGGCTCAGCGGTCGGCGGGCTGGCCAAGCTGGGCGCGAAGATCGGCGGCAAGGCGGCCGAGATGACCGCCAGCCTGGCGAGCAAGGTCGCCGACCTGGGCGGCAAGTTCGGCAGCTTGGCCGGCCAATCGCTGTCGCACTCGCTGAAACTCGGCGTGCAGGTTTCCGACCTGACCCTGGACGTCGCCAACGGCGCGGCCCAGGCCACTCATTCGGGATTCCAGGCGAAGGCCGCGAACCGCCAGGCCGACGTGCAGGAATCGCGTGCCGACCTGACCACCCTGCAGGGCGTGATCGAGCGCCTGAAGGAAGAGCTGAGCCGCATGCTGGAAGCATTCCAGGAAATCATGGAGCGGATCTTCGCCATGCTCCAGGCCAAGGGTGAAACCCTGCACAACCTGTCCAGCCGACCGGCAGCGATCTGAGGAGGCGTCACATGATCGATACGCAATATTCCCTGGCGGCTACCCAGGCCGCGATCCCCTCCGAGCCGATCGCTCCCGGCGCCGCCGGGCGTTCCGTCGGCACGCCGCAAGCGGCTGCGGAGCTGGCGCAGGCGCCGGCCACGCGGGCTGACCGGGTCGAACTGAACGCTCCGCGCCAGGCGCTCGACCCGGTGCGCATGGAAGCGGCCGGCAGCGAGCTGGACAGCAGCGTCGAGCTTCTGCTGATTCTCTTCCGCATCGCGCAGAAGGCGCGCGAGCTGGGCGTGCTCCAGCGCGACAACGAGAACCAGGCGATCATCCACGCGCAGAAGGCGCAGGTGGACGAGATGCGCAGCGGCGCCACGCTGATGATCGCCATGGCGGTGATCGCCGGCGTTGGCGCGTTGGCCTCGGCGGTGGTCGGCAGTCTCGGCGCGTTGAAGAACGGCAAGGCCATCAGCCAGGAGAAGACCCTGCAGAAGAACATCGATGGGCGCAACGAACTGATCGACGCGAAGATGCAGGCGCTTGGCAAGACCTCCGACGAGGATCGCAAGATCGTCGGCAAGGTCTGGGCGGCGGACCAGGCGCAGGACAGTGTGGCGTTGCGCGCGGCGGGCCGTGCCTTCGAGAGCCGCAACGGCGCCCTGCAGGTGGCCAACACGGTGATCCAGTCCTTCGTCCAGATGGCCAACGCCTCGGTCCAGGTGCGCCAGGGCGAGTCGCAGGCGAGCGCCCGGGAAGAGGAGGTCAACGCCACCATCGGGCAGAGCCAGAAGCAGAAGGTCGAGGACCAGATGAGCTTCGATGCCGGCTTCATGAAGGACGTCCTGCAGCTCATCCAGCAGTATACCCAGAGCCATAACCAGGCCTGGCGTGCGGCGGCCGGAGTGGTCTGAGCCGTCTCCGCGCGGGAGGAAAAAGGCCACAGCGATGTGGCTTTTTTCTTAAAAGAAAAGTCTCTCAGTGACAAAAGCGATGCATAGCCCGGTGCTAGCATGCGCTGAGCTTTAGGAGGCGCCCCCATGGATTTAACGAGCAAGGTCAACCGACTGCTTGCCGAGTTCGCAGGCCGTATCGGTTTGCCTTCCCTGTCCCTCGACGAAGAGGGCATGGCGAGCCTGCTGTTCGACGAACAGGTGGGCGTCACCCTGTTGCTGCTCGCCGAGCGCGAGCGTCTGTTGCTGGAGGCCGACGTGGCGGGCATCGATGTGCTGGGCGAGGGGATCTTTCGCCAGCTCGCCAGCTTCAACCGCCATTGGCACCGTTTCGACCTGCATTTCGGCTTCGACGAGTTGACCGGCAAGGTCCAGTTGTATGCGCAGATTCTCGCGGCGCAACTGACCCTCGAATGCTTCGAGGCGACCCTGGCCAACCTGCTCGACCACGCCGAGTTCTGGCAACGCCTGCTGCCGTGCGACAGCGATCGCGAGGCGGTCGCTGCGGTCGGCATGAGGGTTTGATCGGTCCCATGAAAATCGAATCGATTCCGCCGGTGCAGCCGTCCCAAGACGCAGGAGCCGAGGCGGTGGGGCATTTCGAGGGGCGTTCGGTGACCCGCGCGGCCGTTCGCGGCGACGACCGTTCCAGCGTGGCCGGGCTGGCGCGCTGGCTGGCGCGCAACGTGGCTGGCGATCCGCGCAGCGAGCAGGCCTTGCAGCGCCTCGCCGACGGCGACGGCACGCCGCTGGAGGCGCGCACGGTCCGGCGCAGGTGAGGTGCTGGATGCTGTTGCCGCTGGCGTTGCTGCTCGGCGGTTGCGTCAGCCAGCCCGCGCCGATGTCGCCGAAGGTGACGATGGGTGGTTCGGTGGGCGGCGTTTCCCTGCAGGCGCGCCAGGCGCAACTCAGGCTGCGCCTGTATGTCGTCGTTCAGGGAAGGATGCAAACGATTGCCGAGCGGCGCTACCGGGTGTCCGGGTTGCCGTTGCGCTATGCCTTCGATCTGGAGGTCGACAGGTTGGAGGGCGAGGCGTTGTACCTGCGCACCGAGCTTTCCTGGGTGGGCGTCGCGGCGGTCCAGGCGAGCGCCTGGCAGCGGGTGGCGGCGGGCGTCGATGAGCGGGTCCGGCTGGTTCGGCGCGACTGTTTTCCGAATTGTACGGCCGCTCGCCCGGAAGAAAGATCTGGCAACGATTGATACATTGCCTGTTGTTTCGGAAAGTGCAGGTGGAGATTAAAGAAGTACAAGTCTCGTTCGTTGTCAGGGAAGGCCTCGAATAATAAAACTGGTACTTTTGTTCCGCTTCGAAAGGATGCTGGATTAATTGACGGAAGCTGATTCGCTCTGCGAATCAGCGCACGTCGGATAATCCTGATTATTATAAAATCGACTCCGTGCTCATGGCTTTGAAAATCAATAAAACGGAGCGTATTCATGCCTCTCCGCTCGGCGGGGCATTCAAGGTACGACGGGAAGTGTTGGGGTTCTTATAATATGCAAGGAGCCAAATCTCTTGGCCGAAAGCAGATAACGTCTTGTCATTGGAACATTCCAACTTTCGAATACAGGGTAAACAAGGAAGAGGGCGTATATGTTCTGCTCGAGGGCGAACTGACCGTCCAGGACATCGATTCCACTTTTTGCCTGGCGCCTGGCGAGTTGCTTTTCGTTCGCCGTGGAAGCTATGTGGTAAGTACCAAGGGAAAGGACAGCCGAATACTCTGGATTCCATTATCTGCCCAGTTTCTACAAGGCTTCGTCCAGCGCTTCGGCGCGCTGTTGAGCGAAGTCGAGCGTTGCGAGGAGCCCGTGCCGGGCATCATCGCGTTCGCTGCCACGCCCCTGCTGGCCGGTTGCGTCAAGGGGCTGAAGGAATTGCTTGTGCATGAGCATCCGCCGATGCTCGCCTGCCTGAAGATCGAGGAGTTGCTGATGCTCTTCGCGTTCAGTCCGCAGGGACCGCTGCTGATGTCGGTCCTGCGGCAACTGAGCAACCGGCATGTCGAGCGTCTGCAGCTATTCATGGAGAAGCACTACCTCAACGAGTGGAAGCTGTCCGACTTCTCCCGCGAGTTCGGCATGGGGCTGACCACCTTCAAGGAGCTGTTCGGCAGTGTCTACGGGGTTTCGCCGCGCGCCTGGATCAGCGAGCGGAGAATCCTCTATGCCCATCAGTTGCTGCTCAACAGCGACATGAGCATCGTCGACATCGCCATGGAGGCGGGCTTTTCCAGTCAGTCCTATTTCACCCAGAGCTATCGCCGCCGTTTCGGCTGCACACCGAGCCGCTCGCGGCAGGGGAAGGACGAATGCCGGGCTAAAAATAACTGACGTTTTTTGAAAGCCCGGTAGCGGCTGCATGAGTAGAATCGGCCCAAATTGCAGGCTCTGACGAGCGCGCAATGTAGTGAGGAAGCCAAGGCAGAGAATGGAGCAGGAAGACGATAAGCAGTACTCCCGAGAAGCGGTGTTCGCCGGCAGGCGGGTATCCGTGGTGGGCTCGGACGCCCGCTCGCGGGGTCGGGTGCCGGGTTACGCATCGAGCAGTTTGTATCGTGAGTCCGGAATCATCAGTGCGCGGCAACTGGCGTTGCTGCAGCGGATGCTGCCGCGCCTGCGGCTGGAGCAACTGTTCCGCTGCGAATGGTTGCAGCAGCGCCTGGCGCGCGGCCTGGCACTGGGGCGCGAAGAGGTGCGGCAGATTCTCCTCTGCGCGGCGCAGGACGACGATGGCTGGTGCGCCGAACTGGGCGATCGGGTCAACCTCGCCGTGCCGCAGTCGATGATCGATTGGGTCCTGCTGCCGGTCTATGGCTGGTGGGAAAGCCTGCTCGACCAGGCGATCCCCGGCTGGCGCCTGTCGCTGGTGGAGCTGGAGACCCAGTCCCGGCAACTGCGAATCAAGTCCGAATTCTGGTCCCGCGTGGCCGAGCTGGAGCCGGAGCAGGCCCGCGAGGAACTGGCCAGGGTCGCCAAGTGCCAGGCGCGCACCCAGGAACAGGTGGCCGAACTGGCCGGCAAGCTGGAGACGGCTTCGGCATTGGCGAAGAGCGCCTGGCCGAACTGGCAGCGGGGCATGGCGACGCTGCTCGCCAGCGGCGGGCTGGCCGGCTTCGAGCCGATCCCCGAGGTCCTCGAATGCCTCTGGCAACCTCTCTGCCGGCTGGACGACGACGTCGGCGCGGCGGACGCCGTCCAGGCCTGGCTGCACGAACGCAACCTGTGCCAGGCACAGGATCACTTCTACTGGCAGAGCTGAGCGGCCGGCGAAAGCCGGCCCTACCGAGGAATCATGGATCATCTGTTGAGCGGATTGGCCACTCGCCTGGGCCAAGGGCCCTTTGTTGCCGATCGGACGGGTTCGTACCACCTGCGCATCGACGGACAGAGCGTCCTGTTGCTGCGCCAGGGCGACGACCTGCTGCTGGAAAGCCCGCTGGAGCACGCCCCCCTGGACCCGCAGCGCGACCAGCAGGGGTTGCTGCGGGCTCTGTTGTCGCGGGTCGCCAGTTGGAGCCGGCGCTATCCCCAGGCCATCGTCCTGGATGCGGACGGGCGCCTGCTGTTGCAGGCGCGGCTGGGCCTCGACGGCCTCGATCCCGAGCGACTCGAACGGGCCCTGGCCGCCCAGGTGGGGCTGCTCGAGGCGCTGGCGCCGGAGCTGGAGCCGCTGCCCCGCGGGTTGCCGCCGCAGGTTCCGGTGTGGCGTCCCTGATGCGCCGCCTGCTGATCGGCGGACTGCTGGCGCTGCTGCCTGGCGCGGTCTTGCGCGCGCAGCCGCTGGACTGGCCCAGCCTGCCTTACGACTATGTGGCGCAGGGCGAAAGCCTGCGCGACGTGCTGGCCAACTTCGGCGCCAACTACGATGCCTCGGTGATCGTCAGCGACAAGGTCAACGACCAGGTCAGCGGTCGCTTCGACCTGGAAAGCCCGCAGGCCTTCCTGCAGTTGATGGCCTCCCTCTACAACCTCGGCTGGTACTACGACGGCACCGTGCTGTACGTATTCAAGACCACCGAGATGCAGTCGCGGCTGGTGAGGCTGGAGCAGGTCGGCGAGGCCGAGCTGAAGCGCGCGCTGACCGCCGCCGGCATCTGGGAACCGCGCTTCGGCTGGCGTGCCGACCCTTCCGGGCGGCTGGTGCACGTGTCCGGTCCGGGGCGCTATCTCGAACTGGTCGAGCAGACCGCCCAGGTGCTGGAGCAGCAATACACCCTGCGCAGCGAAAAGACCGGCGACCTCAGCGTGGAGATCTTCCCGCTGCGCTATGCGGTCGCCGAGGACCGCAAGATCGAGTACCGCGACGACGAGATCGAGGCGCCGGGCATCGCCAGCATCCTCTCGCGGGTGCTCAGCGATGCCAACGTGGTTGCGGTGGGCGACGAGCCGGGCAAGCTGCGCCCGGGACCGCAATCGAGCCATGCGGTGGTCCAGGCGGAACCGTCGCTGAACGCGGTGGTGGTGCGCGACCACAAGGACCGGTTGCCCATGTATCGCCGCCTGATCGAAGCCCTCGACCGGCCCTCGGCGCGGATCGAGGTCGGCTTGTCGATCATCGACATCAATGCCGAGAACCTCGCCCAGCTGGGCGTCGACTGGAGCGCCGGGATTCGCCTGGGCAACAACAAGTCGATCCAGATCCGCACCACCGGCCAGGATAGCGAGGAGGGCGGCGGCGCCGGTAACGGGGCGGTCGGCAGCCTGGTGGACAGTCGCGGGCTGGATTTCCTGCTGGCCAAGGTCACCCTGTTGCAGAGCCAGGGGCAGGCGCAGATCGGATCCCGGCCGACCCTGCTGACCCAGGAGAATACCCAGGCGGTGCTCGACCAGAGCGAAACCTACTATGTGCGGGTCACGGGTGAGCGGGTGGCCGAGCTGAAGGCGATCACCTACGGCACCATGCTGAAAATGACGCCGCGAGTGGTGACTCTCGGCGATACGCCGGAGATCAGCCTCAGCCTGCACATCGAGGACGGCAGCCAGAAACCCAACAGCGCCGGCCTGGACAAGATCCCCACGATCAACCGCACGGTGATCGATACCATCGCCCGCGTGGGCCATGGCCAGAGCCTGCTGATCGGCGGCATCTACCGCGACGAACTGAGCCAGAGCCAGCGCAAGGTACCCTGGCTCGGCGACATTCCCTATCTCGGCGCGCTGTTCCGCACTACCGCGGACACCGTGCGCCGCTCGGTGCGGCTGTTCCTCATCGAGCCGCGGCTGATCGACGATGGCGTCGGCCATTACCTGGCGCTGAACAACCGTCGCGACCTGCGCGGCGGCCTGCTTGAAATCGACGAGTTGTCGAACCAGAGCCTGTCGTTGCGCAAGCTGCTCGGTAGCGCCCGCTGCCAGGCGCTGGCGCCGGCCAGGGCCGAACAGGAGCGCTTGCGCCAGGCCGGCCAGGGATCGTTCCTCACGCCCTGCCGGATGGGTGCGCAGGAGGGCTGGCGGGTGACCGACGGCGCCTGTCCCAAGGACGGCGCCTGGTGCGTCGGCGCGGAGCGCGGGAATTAGCATGGCCTGGAAGATCCGCTTCTACAGCGGGCTGAACCAGGGCGCCGAAGTCTCACTCGGAGAGGGCCGGGTGGCGCTTGGCAGCGATCCGTTGCAGGCCGACCTGGTGTTGCTCGACGAGGGCATCGCGGCAGTCCACCTGGTGCTCGAGGTCGATGCCCAGGGCGTGCGCCTGCTGGAGTGGGCGGAGGGCTGCGAGCCTCGCCAGGACGGCCAGGCGCAAGTCGCCGGAGCGATCCTGCAGGCGCTTGCCGGGCAGACCTGCGGCCCGCTGCGCTGGGCATTCTGCGACCCGCAGCGGAGTTTTCCCGAGCGTTTCCCCGAAGTCGAGGCGCAGACCGCGCCAGTGCGCCGCAAGCCGTCCGCCCGTGCCGGCGGGGCCTGGCTGCTCGGCATCAGCCTGGCGCTGGCCCTGTGCCTGCTGGGCATGCTCGTCGAACCCTGGTCGGCCCGCCAGCACGGCATGGCCGGCGAGGAGCCCCTGGCGAGGGTGCGCGCCTACCTGCGCGAGCAGGGCATGAGCGAGGTGGATGTGCAGCGCCAGGGCGACAGTCTCCTGCTCGGCGGCTACCTGGAGGACAACGCACGGCGCCTGGCGCTGCAGCGCTACCTCGATGGCAGCGGCGTGGACTACCGACTGGAAGCACGGAGCATGGAAGACATTCGCCAGGGCGTGGATTTCATCCTGCAGAAATTCGGCTATCGGCAGATCCTCAGCAGCAACGCGGACAAGCCTGGCTGGGTCCGGCTCAACGGCGAACTGGCGGAACAGGACGAACGCTGGGCGCGGATCGACGCATTGCTGGAGTCCGAGGTGCCGGGCCTGCTCGGGGTGGAAAACCAGGTCCGGGTGGCCGGCTCGCACCTGCGCCGCCTCGAGCGCCTGCTGGCGGACGCCGGCCTCGACCGGCAACTGAGTTTCCGCGAGCGCGGCGAGCGCATCGAGTTGAGCGGTACGCTCGACGAGGTCCAGCTCAGCGCCTTCTACCGCCTGCAGCGCGAGTTCCAGCAGGAGTTCGGCAACCGCCCGAGCCTGGAGCTGCTCAGTCGCGGCAAGCGCGCCAGCGGCGACGAACTGGAGTTCACGGTGCGCTCGGTGTCGCTGGGGCGGGTGCCCTATGTAGTGCTCGGCGACGGCCAGAAATACCCGGTGGGCGCCTCGACATCCCGCGGTGTGCGAATCCTCGCCATCGAGCCGGAGTCGATCCTGGTGGCCCGCGGCAAGCAGCGTTTCATCATCAATCTCAAAGGGGAGGTGCTCCATGATGACAGCCTTGGAAACGCGACTGTCGGTCGCTGACGGCACGCATGCCGCAGCGCTCCGGCAGCGTCTGCAGGCGGCGCTGGCGGAGTGTCGCCGGGAACTGGCCAGAGGCGCCGGCCCGGAGCGCTTTCAATTCCTGCAACAGCAGGCCCGGGCCCTCGAAGGCGGTCTCGGCATTCTTTCGCAGCTCACAGAGGACTAAGCATGGCGCAGATATTCAACCCCAACCCGGGGAATACCCTCGATACCGTGGCCAATGCCCTGAAGGAGCAGGCCAACGCAGCGAACAAGGACGTCAACGACGCGATCAAGGCCTTGCAGGGGACCGACAATGCCGACAACCCGGCGCTGCTGGCCGAGCTGCAACACAAGATCAACAAGTGGTCGGTCATCTACAACATCAACTCGACGGTGACCCGGGCGCTGCGCGACCTGATGCAAGGCATCCTGCAGAAGATCTGAACATGGACACTTCACTGATACGCGAATTGGCGGAACTGGCGCTGGCCGGCAGCGGGCAGCACTGCCACGAAGAGGCGCTGTGCATCGCCGAGTGGCTGGAGCGCCTCGGACAGGACGAAGCGGCACGGCTGATCCGGATTTCCAGCCTGGCCAACCAGGGGCGCTATCAGGAGGCCCTGGTCTTCGCCCATGGCAATCCCTGGCCGGCGCTGGAGCCCTGGTTCGCCTTGTGCGAGTGGCACCTGGGGCTGGGCGCCGCGCTGGACCGCAGGCTGGCCGGGCTGGGCGGCAGCAGCGATCCTGCCCTGGCCGACTTCGCCGCCGGCATGCGCGCCCAGGTGCGGACATGAGCCGCATCGACACGCCGCCGGGATTCGCCGTCTATCCGTCGGCCAGTCCAAAGGCGGCGAACCTGCCGGCTGTCGATCAGGTGCTGGCTTTCGAGCAGGCCCTCGGCGGCGAGCCGCCGGCGGCCGGACGCCGCCTGGCCGGGTTGGAGAACGGCGCTCTCGGCGAGCGCCTGCTGCAGCGCTTTGCCCAGCCGCTGCAAGGGTTGGAGGCGGACCGCCTGGAGCTGAAGGCGATGCTCCGCGCGGAACTGCCGCTGGGGCGCCAGCAGCAAACCTTTCTCCTCCAGTTGCTCGGTGCAGTCGAGCATGCGCCGGGCGGCGAATACCTGGCGCAACTGGCGCGTCGCGAATTGCAGGTGCTGATCCCGCTCAACGGCATGCTCGACAACCTCGTGCGCAACAGCCACAAACTCGACCTGGAGTCATGATGGATATCTCTCGGATGGGCGCCCAGGCGCAGATCACCAGTCTCGAAGAACTCTCCGGCGGCCCGGCCGGCGCGGCCCACGTCGCCGAGTTCGAACGGGCGATGGGCGGTGCCGGCAGCCTGGGCGGCGACCTGCTCAGCGAACTGGGGCAGATCAGGGAGCGTTTCAGCCAGGCCAAGCAGGAGTTGCAGGTGGAGCTGTCGACGCCCGGCGACGATCCCAACAGCCTGATGCAGATGCAGTGGTCGCTGATGCGCATCACCATGCAGGAAGAGCTGATCGCCAAGACCGTCGGGCGCATGAGCCAGAACGTCGAAACCCTGATGAAGACCCAATGAGGCGAACGGTGAAAGGTCTGTCGCGCATGGCGCTCCTGGCGCTGGTCCTGGCGTTGGGCGGGTGCAAGGTCGAACTCTATACCGGGATCAGCCAGAAGGAAGGCAACGAGATGCTGGCGCTGTTGCGTTCGGAGGGCGTTTCCGCGGACAAGCAGGCGGACAAGGATGGCACCGTGCGCCTGCTGGTGGAGGAGTCGGATATCGCCGAGGCGGTGGAGGTGCTCAAGCGCAAGGGCTATCCGCGGGAGAACTTCTCCACGCTGAAGGATGTGTTTCCCAAGGACGGGCTGATTTCCTCGCCCATCGAAGAGCGCGCGCGGCTCAACTACGCCAAGGCCCAGGAGATTTCCCATACCCTTTCCGAGATCGATGGCGTGCTGGTGGCGCGGGTCCATGTGGTGCTGCCCGAGGAGCGCGACGGACTGGGCAGGAAGTCCTCGCCGGCATCGGCCTCGGTGTTCATCAAGCACGCCGCCGACGTGCAACTGGATGCCTACGTGCCGCAGATCAAGCAACTGGTGAACAACGGCATCGAAGGCCTCAGCTACGACCGCATCAGCGTGGTGCTGGTGCCGTCGGCCGGGGTCCGCCAGGTCCCGCTGGCGCCACGCTTCGAGAGTGTCTTCTCGATCCAGGTGGCGGAGCACTCGCGCGGACGCCTGCTCGGTCTGTTCGGCCTGCTGCTGGCGTTGCTGCTGGCGAGCAACCTGGCGCAGTTCTTCTGGCACCGGCAACGGGGCTGAGCGGCGCGATGCCATTGACGGCCTACCAGCTGCGCTTCTGCCCGGCCCGCTACATCCACGAGTCGCACCTGCCCGCGGTATTGCTGCGGTTGCTGCCGGCGCTGCCGGACTGGCGGCGACAGAGCGTTCTCAACGCCTGGCTGCTGGAGCAGCTGGAACTGGACTGCGCGTTCCGCATGCCCGCGCAACTGGGCGGGCTGGCCCTTTACCCGCAGGCGGCGCTGGAACGGACCCTGGGCTGGCTCGGCGCGCTGCTGCACGGCCAGGCCTTGCGGCAGGTGCTGGACGGTGCGCGGGTACGGCGCATCCGCGCGCAGATCGGCGAACAGGGCCAGCGTTTCTGCCTGGAGCAGCTCGACCTGCTCATCGGTCGCTGGCCGCCCGGCTGGCAGCGGGCCTTGCCGGAAAACCCGGAAGACGGCTATTTCCGGCGCTGCGGCCTGGCTTTCTGGCTGGCCGCCTGTAGCGATGCCGACTGCGGTTTCTCGCGGCGCCTGCGCCTGCGCCTGGAGGCCATGCCGGCCCCGGCGGACTTGACCTTCGACGAACAACGGCGATCCCTGGCGCGGACCCTGTGCCTGAAGGTCGCCCGACAAGCGAGCGATGAATGCTTCCATTTGTTGAACTAGACGCCAGTCGCGTGCGGCTGGCACCCGGGCAGGCCCTGTTGCGCGCCCGCGACTACCAGGACTACCTCAGCGCCAACCGCCTGGTGGAAGCGGCACGCGAGCGTGCCGCCGAAATCGAGCGCGAGGCCCACGAGGTTTACCAGGAGCAGAAGCGCCTGGGCTGGGAGGCCGGACTGGAGGAGGCGCGTCTGCGCCAGGCCGGGCTGATCCAGGAAACGCTACTGCGCTGCAATCGCTACTACCGGCAGGTCGATCGCCAGCTTGGCGAGGTGGTGCTGCAGGCGGTGCGCAAGGTGTTGCGCCACTACGACGCTGTCGAGCTGACCCTGGCGGCCACGCGCGAGGCACTGGCATTGGTGAGCAACCAGAAGCAGGTGATCCTGCACGTCCAGCCGGAACAGCTGGTCGCGGTGCGCGAGCAGGTCGCCCGGGTGCTCAAGGATTTCCCCGAGGTGGGCTACCTGGAAGTGGTCGGCGATGCGCGGCTGGACCAGGGCGGTTGCATCCTGGAAACCGAGATCGGGATCATCGACGCATCGCTCGACAGCCAGTTGGCGGCGTTGCAGGCCGCATTGACGGAGGGCGTGGCGCGGAGCGGCGAGGAGGAAGGGGACGCCGGTTGAGGGAACCAGGTGCCGCCCCCGGCCCGGGCGTTGGCTCCGGGCCGAGGGCTGAGGCGCTGCCGTTCGCCCGCGGCGGCGACGCTGGCGGTGCGGTCGGCGCCTTCAGAGCAGGGTGAAGCTGCGGCTTTCGGTTTGCGCCGAATCCAGGCCGACGAAGACCTTGAACTCGCCCGGCTCGGCCGTGTGCCTGAGCTGGCTGTCGTAGAACTTCAGGTCTGCCTCGCCGAGGCGGAAGACGATCTCCCGCGATTCGCCGGGCTCCAGCATCACCTTGCGGAACCCGCGCAGTTCCTTCACCGGACGGCTGAGGCTGGCGACCGGGTCCTGCAGGTAAAGCTGGACCACCGTGGCGCCGGCGCGCTTGCCGCTGTTGCTGAGCGTGACCCGCGCTTCCAGGGTAGCGCCGCGGGCCAGCCGTTCGCTGGACAGGCGCAGGGGCGAGAGACTGAACTCGGTGTAGCTGAGGCCGTAGCCGAACGGGTAGAGCGGGCCGTTGGCTTCGTCGAAATAGCGCGAGGTGTATTTGCCGGGGTTGTCGTGGTCCATCGGCCGGCCGGTGTTCAGGTGGTTGTAGTAGACCGGTACCTGGCCCACCGAGCGCGGGAAGGACATGGTCAGCTTGCCGCTGGGGTTGTGCTCGCCGAACAGCACGTCGGCGATGGCGTTGCCGCCTTCGGTGCCACTGAACCAGGTTTCCAGGATCGCGTCGGCGTTTTCCTGCTCCCAGCCCAGCGACAGCGGTCGGCCGTTCATCAGCACCAGCACCAGCGGCTTGCCGGTGGCCTTCAGTGCCTTCAGCAGCCGCCGCTGGCTGGCCGGGATGCGCAGGTCGGTGCGACTGGAGGCCTCGTGGGCCATGCCCTGCGATTCGCCGACCACGGCGACCACCAGGTCGGCGTCGCGCGCGGTGCGCAAGGCCTCCTCGAGCATCGCCTCGGCGGAGCGCGGATCGACCTCGACTTCCGGGTTGTAGCTGTTCAGGTAGTCGAGGATCGCCTGGTCGCCACTGACGTTGGCACCCTTGGCGTAGAGCAGGGTGGCACGCTCGCCGACGGCATTGGCCAGGCCCTGGTAGACGGTTACCGCCTGGCGTGGCACGCCGGCTGCCGACCAACTGCCGATGACGTCGCGCTGGCTCTTGGCCAGGGGGCCGATCACGGCGATCCGCCCCTGTTTCTTCAGCGGCAGCAGACCGTCGCGGTTCTTCAGCAGGACCAGTCCTTCGCGAGCCACCTCGCGGGCGGCCTGGCGGTGCAGGCGGCTCTCGGCGTTGGTGTCGAACGGCGGGTCGTCCGGCTTGCCCAGGCGCCGGTAGGGATCGGCGAACAGGCCGAGGTCGTACTTCGCCGCCAGCACGTCGCGGCAGGCGCGATCGATGTCGGCCTGGTCGATCTCGCCGACCGCCAGCAGCTTCGGCAGCCAGGTCGAGTAGAGATCGTCGTTCATGTTCATGTCGACACCGGCCTGGATCGCCAGGCGCGTGGCGTCCCGCTCGTTGCCGGCGAGGCCGTGCTTGATCAGTTCCTTCACCGCGCCATGGTCGCTGATGGTCAGCCCCTTGAAGCCCCACTGCTGGCGCAGCAGGTCGGTCAGCAGCCAGCGGTTGGCGGTGGCGGGCACGCCGTTGATGGTGTTCAGCGAGACCATCACCGCGCCGGCGCCGGCGTCCACCGCGGCCTTGTAGGGCGGCAGGTAGTCCTGGAACATGCGCGGCAGGCTCATGTCCACGGTGTTGTAGTCGCGGCCGCCTTCGGCCGCGCCGTACAGGGCGAAGTGCTTGACCGCCGCCATGATGCTGTCCGGAGCGGCCAGGTTGGAGCCCTGGTAGGCACGGACCATCACGCCGGACAGCAGCGAGGTCAGGTAGGTATCTTCGCCGAAGCCTTCCGAGACCCGCCCCCAGCGCGCGTCGCGGGTGATGTCGACCATCGGCGAGAAGCTCATGTCGAGCCCGTCGGCGCTGGCTTCGAGGGCGGAGATCCGCGCGCTGCGGGCGACCACCTCGGGGTCCCAGCTGGCGGCGAGGCCGAGGCTGATGGGAAAGATGGTGCGGTGGCCGTGGGCCACGTCGTAGGCATGGAACAGCGGGATCTTCAGGCGGCTATGGCGGACCTGGTCCTGCATGGCGCGAATGTCCGGGCGGGTCACGGTATTGAAGATGGCGCCGACCTTGCCGGCGCGGATGTCCGCCATCAGTGCTTCCTTGGGATGGTCGGCGCCGACGCTGACCAGGCGTAGCTGGCCGATCTTTTCCGCGTTGCTCATGCGAGCCATCAGGCTGGCGATGAAACGCTCCTTGTCGGTAGCCGGTGGATTGCCGGATTCGCCCTGGCCAGCCGCCAGTGCCGGGCTCCCGCTCAGCCCGATGAGAAGCCCCAGTACACACAGCCTGTTCATGCATGTTTTCTCGTTATTGGATAGACGCTCGTCGTGGCGGCGTGACATGTCGCGGCATGCCGCCCGGCGGGCGCGACATAAGGTGTTCGCAGCGCGGGCGGAAGTCAACGAGACGGCGATGGGCGAATCTGCCGCTTCTGACAGGTCCCGTGGCGCGCCGCTGGCGGCGCTCAGGCGACGCTGGCGAGCAACTGCTCGGCCGGCATCGGCCTGCCGAGCAGGAAGCCTTGCAGCGAATTGCAGCCGAGGCGGGTCAGGAACTCCTGCTGGGCCTCGGTTTCCACGCCCTCGGCGACGATCTTCAGGTTCAGCGTGCGGCCGAGGGCGACGATCGCCGAGACGATCGCGGCGTCGTCGCTGTCGTGGGCCAGCTCGTTGATGAAGCCACGGTCGATCTTTAGTTCGCTCGCCGGCAGGCGCTTGAGATAGAGCAGGCTGGAGTAGCCGGTGCCGAAGTCGTCGATGGATATGCCGACGCCCATCGCCGACAACTGCTCGAGGATCACCAGGCTGGCATCGGCATCGCGCATGGCGGTCGATTCGGTCACCTCGAGGATCAGGTGGCTGGGCTCCAGGCTGTGGCGCAGGAGTGCGTTGCGCACCGAGTCGACCAGGCCGGCATGGGCGAACTGCAGGGCCGAAAGGTTCACCGCGATGTTCCACTCCGCATGCCCGCCGTCCAGCCAGAGGCGCATCTGCCGGCAGGCTTCGTCGAGCACCCACTCGCCGATCTGCACGATCAGGCCGGTTTTTTCCGCCAGCGGCAGGAACTGGTCGGGGGGGATCAGTCCGTGTTGCGGATGCTCCCAGCGCAGCAGCGCTTCCACGCCGACCATCGGTCCGTTCGGCGCCAGTACCTTGGGTTGGTAGTGCAAGACCAACTGCCGGCGCTCCAGGGCCTGGCGCAGGTCATGGAGCAGTTGCAACTGCTCCTGGGCGTTGGCGTTCATCGAACTCTCGAAGAAGCAGTAGCCGTTCCGTCCCTGGTCCTTGGCGTGATACATCGCCGCGTCGGCATTGATCATCAGCT
Source organism: Pseudomonas sp. YA1 (assembly GCF_058680555.1). Lineage (NCBI taxonomy): Bacteria > Pseudomonadati > Pseudomonadota > Gammaproteobacteria > Pseudomonadales > Pseudomonadaceae > Pseudomonas > Pseudomonas sp. YA1. The sequence continues at coordinate 205,394 of NZ_JBZWBG010000010.1, read as the reverse complement.
CGTGGCGGGTCTGCCCGTCGCCGGGGTAGAGCGCGATGCCGATGCTCGCCGAGATCCGCACCTCATGGCGGGATATCTGGTACGGCTGGCTGATCCGCTTCACCAGCTTCTCGGCCAGGGTCGCGGCGTCGGCGGGCTCGCGGGCCTCGATCAGCAGGACGAACTCGTCGCCGCCGAGGCGGGCGATGGTGTCCTGGGCGCGAACGTTGGCGCGGATACGCTCGGCGACTTCGATCAGCAACAGGTCGCCGAGGTGATGGCCGTAGGCATCGTTGACCGCCTTGAAGCCGTCCAGGTCCATGAACAGCACGGCGAACCGGCGATCGTCGCGGATCGCCTGCTGGATCGCCTGCTCCAGGCGGTCGTCGAGGAGCATGCGGTTGGGCAGCTTGGTCAGGTTGTCGTGCAAGGCCAACTGGATCAGCTCGCGGTTGGCTCGCGCGAGGGAGGTGGCGAGCACCGAGGTACGTGCCTCCAGGCGCGAGTCCAGCACCGAGACGATCAGGGCGATGGCGATCACCGCCAGGGTGATCACGATGACCAGCACCGCCAGCCAGCCGTTGTCGATGCCTCGGCCGGCGGCGCCGCAGAAGCTGCCCAGGGGGAACTGCGCGGCGGCCATCCCGGTGTAGTGCATGCCGACGATGGCGCAGCCCATCACCAGGGCGGCGCCGGCCCGGACCAGGACGATGCGCCGGCTGCCATGGCGCAGGCGGAAGGCGATCCACAGCGCGGCGCCGGAGGCGATCACCGCGATCAGGATGGAGAGGCCGAGCCACAGCGGGTCGTAGACGATCCCCGGCATCATCAGCAGGGCGGCCATCCCGGTGTAGTGCATGGCGGCGATGCCGCTGCCCATCAGCAGGGCGCCCAGCGCCAGGCGTTGCCAGGGGAGTTCCGCCTGGCACACCAGCCAGAGGGCGAAGGCCGAACTGCCGACGGCCAGTAGCAGCGACAGCAGGGTCAGGCCCAGGTCGTAGCCGAGCGGGATCGGCAGGCTGAAGGCGAGCATGCCGACGAAATGCATCGACCAGATGCCGAAGCCCATGGCGAAAGCGCCGCCGATCAGCCAGGAGAGCGCCTCGCGGCCTTTCGCCAGGGTCACCCGGCCGGCCATGTCGAGAGCGGTGTAGGACGCCAGGATGGCCACAATCAGGGAAAAGGCGACAAGAACCTGGTTGTAGCTGCTGATAAGCATGAAAGCGTCCGAACGGGATAGCGGGAGAGAAGTGGTTGATATCAACCTGATATTATTGCACGAGTCGCTTTCGCCAATGCCATCGGGCAGGACCAACGGTCGCCGGCGCAGGCGGAATCTTGCTCAACGGCCGGGCCTTTTGTACAGCGCTTTGTCTGCCGCCGGTCGCCGCCCGCCGGGGCAGGCGGCGGAAAGCTCGGCAGCGCTGGCAGGTTGACGCTACCCTGAAAGAAGCCATGGTCGTCCGATCCTCCTCTGGCCTGATCACAAAACTCTCATGATCGCCGACGATGGCTTCAGCTGAATGGGGAATCGGTGAATTTTCTGAATGTCTCGACAGGAGGTGCGTCTCATGGAAAAGCCCTTCTCGGATGATGTCAGCGTGAATGTCCTGCGTCGCATGAAAGAAGGCGGCTTCGACTTCGCGCGCATCCATCCCATCGACTTCTTCGCCATCTTTCCCAGTGAGCGGGAGGCCCGCCAGGCAGCGGGCCAGTTTCGCGGCGAGTCGCTCAGGGCCCAGGTCGTCGCTCGCGACGATGGCTCCTGGAACCTGCAGGTCAGCAAGGTGATGTATGCCACCCATGCCGCCATCGGTGCCTTCGAACACGACCTGGAGGAAGTCGTGGTGCCGCTGGGCGGCGTGCTGGACGGGTGGGGCGTGACCCAGGAGGTCACTTCGCTGCGTCCGTGACGGCGGCGGGACCCCGGCCGCGATCCCGGGCCGGGGCTCCTGCGTCGGGCTTTCCTTCCTCGAAGGCTTTCCTTCAGACTGGGGAAGGAGGTAAGCCATGAGCGATATTCTGATCCTGACCCATGCCGAGTTCTGTCCGCCAGGCCATCTGGGTGCCGTGCTGGCGGAGCGCGGCCTGGACTTCCGCGTGATCCGCGCCGACCTCGGCGAACTCGCTGGTCTCGACGCCGAACGCCCGCGAGCGGTGGCGATCATGGGTGGGCCGATGAGCGTCAACGACGACCTGCCCTGGTTGCGCGACGAACTGGCGCTGCTGCGTCGCTTCATCGAGCGGCGCATCCCGCTGATCGGCCATTGCCTCGGCGGCCAGTTGCTGGCCCGCGCCCTGGGCGCGACGGTGCGGCACCAGCCCTACACCGAAATGGGCTGGCAGCCCATGCAGCGGGAAAGCCGCGACAGTCCATGGCTGGCCGGGCTGCCGGAGCGCTTCTCGATCTTCCAGTGGCACGGCGATGCCTTCGACCTGCCGCAGGGTGCCGAGCGCCTGCTGTCCAGCCCGTGGTGCGAGAACCAGGGGTTTTCCTGGGGTGGTCACGTACTCGGCCTGCAAGGCCATCCGGAAATGACCGAGGAACTGGTGCGGCGCTGGATCGCCGGCTGGCCGCACCTGCTCGATCCCTCCCAGCCCAGCCAGCAATCCGCCGAGGACATGCTGGCCGGGTTGCCTGCCAAGGTTGCCGGGCTGAATCGGGTGGCCGAGGGTTTCTACCGTCATTGGCTGTCGCTGATCGATTGACCTTCCCGGCCGTGGGCGCCTCCCTGGCACTACCGCCGGTCCGCTTTATCGCTCGTTCGAGCGAGACGGCTGTCTGCATGGAAGGGAGGGGAGAAGCCGTCTCCCTTCCGGGTCTGTTCTAGACTTATAGGTCCCACAGGTCGCTTCGCGATCGGCAGGTCGATGCCGGTCCGTGGCCGCGGGGCGCGCATGCCGTCGAACGGGGCGCCCTTCCTCTCCCTGTGGGCAGGATGCACCAGACTGGGGCGAACCCGCCGCGCCGACCCTGCGAATCGCCGACGAGCCGTGATCCGCGCGCTGGCACGGGCTTTGCGAGTTCCCCATCGTTCGTGACGACAAGGAGTCCGGCATGGCACGCATGTTTTACGACGAGATGCACGATGCTGGCGGCGAATGCCGCTCGCATTATCGGGAATTCGCTCGCTGGCTGGCCGACACCCCTGAAGAGCAATTGCTGCAACGCCGGCGCGAAGCCGACCTGCTGTTCCACCGCGCCGGCATCACCTTCACCCTGTACGGCGACGAGCAGGGCACCGAGCGCCTGATCCCCTTCGACACCATCCCGCGCAGCATTCCCGCGGCGGAGTGGGCGCACATCGAGGCCGGCTGCATCCAGCGCGTCCAGGCGCTGAACCTGTTCCTCGCCGATCTCTACCACGAACAGCGCATCCTCAAGGCCGGCGTGATTCCTGCCGAGCAGGTCCTGGCCAACGACCAGTACCAACTGGCGATGCAGGGACTGGACCTGCCGGGCAACGTCTACGCGCACATTGCCGGGGTCGACCTGGTCCGCGACGGCAGCGGCAACTACTACGTGCTGGAGGACAACCTGCGCACGCCCAGCGGTGTTTCCTACATGCTGGAAAACCGCAAGATGATGATGCGCCTGTTCCCCGAGCTGTTCGTCCGCCAGCGCGTGGCGCCGATCGACCACTACCCGGACCTGCTGCTCGACACCCTCAAGCGGGCCAGTGACGTCGAATCGCCGAGCGTGGTGGTATTGACGCCGGGACGTTTCAACAGCGCCTACTTCGAACACGCCTTCCTCGCCCGCGAGATGGGCGTGGAACTGGTCGAAGGCGCCGATCTGTTCGTCCGCGACGAGCGGGTCTACATGCGCACGACGGCCGGACCGCAACCGGTGGACGTGATCTACCGAAGGATCGACGACGCCTTCCTCGACCCGCTGGCGTTCAACCCGGATTCGCTGCTCGGCGTGCCCGGCCTGCTGGCCGCCTACCGGGCCGGCAACCTGGTGCTGGCCAACGCGATCGGTACCGGGGTGGCCGACGACAAGTCGATCTACCCCTACGTGCCGGACATGATCCGCTTCTACCTCGGCGAAGACCCGCTGCTGCACAACGTGCCGACCTGGCAATGTCGCAAGCCGAAGGAACTGGCGCACGTCCTGGCGCACCTGCCGGAGCTGGTGGTGAAGGAGACCCAGGGTTCCGGCGGCTACGGCATGCTGGTCGGACCGGCGGCCAGCCGGGAGGAAATCGAGCTGTTCCGCGAGCGCCTGAAGGCTCGCCCGGAGGCCTATATCGCGCAACCGACGCTGTCCCTGTCGACCTGTCCGACTTTCGTCGAGAGCGGCGTCGCGCCACGCCATATCGACCTGCGGCCGTTCGTCCTGTCGGCGCCGGATCGGGTTCGCCTGGTGCCTGGCGGGCTGACCCGGGTGGCGTTGCGCGAAGGCTCGCTGGTGGTCAATTCGTCCCAGGGCGGCGGCACCAAGGACACCTGGGTGGTGGAGGAATAAGCATGCTCAGCCGGACCGCTTCCGACCTGTACTGGATGTCGCGCTACCTGGAGCGCGCGGAGAACCTTGCCCGCATGCTCGACGTCAGCTACTCGCTGTCGCTGTTGCCGCAGGACCGCAACGGCGGCGGCCTGGACGAACTGGCCATGCCGCTGCTGATCACCGGCACCCTCGACGCCTACCTGGAGCGCCACGGCGAACTGGCCGCCGAGCGCCTGCTGAGTTTCTTCGCCCTCGACCCGGACAACCCGGCGAGCATCTACAGCTGCCTGGCCGCAGCGCGCGCCAGTGCCCATGCGGTACGCGGGCGGATCACCCTGGACATGTGGGAGAACATCAACGCCACCTGGCTGGAAATGCGCGGCATCGCCGCCGAGGGCATCCTGCGCTATGGCATCAGTCGTTTCTGCGAATGGGTGAAGGACCGCTCGCACCTGTTCCGCGGCGCGACCTTCGCCACCAGCATGCGCAACGATGCGTTCCGCTTCATCCGTCTCGGAACCTTCATCGAACGCGCCGACAATACCTTGCGCCTGCTCGATGCGCGCTACCAGACCCAGGGCGAGGCGGCGCTCGCCGGGGCGGACGAGGGCACCGCGCGCGGCTACTACCAGTGGAGCGCGCTGCTGCGGGCGCTATCCGCCTTCGAGGGCTACACCGAGCTGTACCGCGCTTCGCCCAACGCGCGCAACATCGCCGAATTGCTGCTGTTGCGCGAGGACGTGCCGCGTTCGCTGCTGTCCTGCATCGAGGAACTGAGCGAGATCCTTTCCGGCCTGCCCGGCGTCAACGGCCGGCCGGCGCAGCGCCTGGCCGCCGAGCTGGAGGCGCGGGTGCGCTACACCGGCATCGACGAGGTGCTGGAGCAGGGCCTGCATACCTGGATCACCGACTACATCCTGCTGGTTCGCCAGTTGGCCAACGCCATTCACAGCTCCTACCTGGAGGCCGCATGAGACTCTCGATCACCCACGACACCACCTATCGCTACGAAGACCGGGTGCGCGCCAGCATCCAGTACCTGCGCCTGACCCCGCAGGACAGCGAGCGCCAACACGTGGTCGATTGGCGCCTGGACCTGCCGCGCCCGGCGCGGCCGCTGCGCGATCCGTACGGCAACATCCTGCACGTCCTGACCCTGGACGAACCGCATGAGTCGGTCCTGATCGCCGCCCACGGCCTGGTCGAGATCGACGAGGAGCGCGAGGTGGAGCACTATCGCCAGTCGCCGTTGCCGTTCCTGCGCAGCACCCGCCTGACCGGCGCCGATGCCGAGATGCGCGCCTTCGCCGAACGCGCCATGGGCGGCCGCAAGGATCGCGGCGGCCTGCTCGACCTGATGCATGCGCTGCACGAGCATATCCTCTACCAGCCGGGGGCGACCCGCGTCGACAGCACCGCCATCGAGGCCTTCGGCGCACGCGCCGGGGTCTGCCAGGACCATGCCCATGCCTTCCTCGCCTGCATCCGCAGCCAGGGTGTACCGGGGCGCTATGTCTCCGGCTACCTCTACACCGAGGACGACACGCACCTGGCCAGCCATGCCTGGGCCGAGGCCTGGCTCGGCGACGGCTGGTACAGCTTCGACGTGACCAACCGGCTCGGCCGTCCGGAGCGCCATCTCAAGCTGGCCGTCGGCCTCGACTACCTGGATGCCTGCCCGGTGCGCGGCTTGCGCCGTGGCGGCGGTTGCGAGCAGATGCATGCGCGGGTGCTGGTCAGCGCGCCGCTGCTGCAGGTGCAGCAACAGTGACGATCCATTGCGCGCCTGGCGTTATCGGCGATTGCCTTTACGCTTGAGGGGCGGGGACGGACGGAATAAGGAAGATTCGAGATGACCTACTGTGTCGCGATGCACCTGGCCGACGGCTTGGTGTTCGCCTCCGATTCGCGGACCAACGCCGGGATCGACCATATCGCCACCTTCCGCAAGCTGTTCACCTTCGGCACGCCCGGCGAGCGCCTGCTGGTGGTGCAGACGGCCGGCAACCTGGCGACCTCGCAATCGGTGATCAACCTGCTGCAGCAGCGCATCCGCCGGGACGGCGCCAGCCTGCTCAACGTGCCCTCGGTCTACGACGCCACGGCGCTGATCGCCGAGACCACCCGCGAGGTGATGGCCCGCGACGGCGGCAATCTGGCCGGCAATACCGACCTGAGCTGTTCCTTCCTGGTCGGCGGGCAGATCGCCGGCGGACCGCCGGCGCTGTACAGCATCTATCCCCAGGGCAACTTCATCCAGGCCACGCCGGACACGCCTTTCCTGCAACTGGGCGAAAGCAAGTACGGCAAGCCGATCCTCGACCGCAACCTGACTTTCGACACGCCGCTGGAGCAGGCCCTGCGCTGCGCGCTGGTGTCGTTCGACTCGACCATCCGCAGCAACCTCTCGGTGGGCATGCCGCTGGACCTGCTGGTCTACCACCGCGACAGCCTGATCCTGCCGGAGGGCTACCGGGTCACCGAGGACGACGCCTATTTCAGCGCCATCCGCCGCCAGTGGAGCGCCGGCCTGCACGACTTGCTGGAGCGCCTGCCGTCGCCGCCCTCGGCGTACAACATCTGACGCCGCTTCAGCCGGCCGCGCCCGCTTTGCGGCCGGCCATGTGGCGCAGGTAGCCGATCAGCTGGCGCAACTCCTGGTCGTCGATCACCCGTTCCGGGAACGCCGGCATTTTCGCCTGTGGCCATTGCCGCAGCGCCTGCGGGTCGCGGATGTAGCGGGCGAGGAATTGCGGCTGGAAGTACTCGGTGGGGTTGTACGGCAGGTTCAGGTCCGGGCCGAACTGGGCGTCGCCGGCACCGTTGAGACGGTGGCAGGCCAGGCAGTTCTTCTGGAACACGGCGAAGCCGGCGCGCACTTCCGCGCTGGCGTCGGCGGCCGGCAGCAGGGCCGGGAAGCGTTCGGCCAGAGGGGGCTGATAGCGGATGCGGACGACCTGGAAGGGCCATTGCTCCGGACCGATGCGTTTTTCCTCGGGTTTGCTCCAGACCAGATAGAACGGCCCGGCGGACGGCTTGCCGGCGCCCAGCGGCGGCCAGGGGCGCTGCGGATCCTCTATCGCCAGCCAGGCTTGCGAGCCCTGTTCGGCGAGCAGCGGGGCGGCCGGCAACTCGGCGGCGAAGCCGTCGCTGGCCACGGCCTGCAAATGGTCTTCGGGATGCACGCCTTTCAACAAGGCCGCCAGTGGCACGGCGCGGTAGCGCATGTTCCGGCGGTAGGCGACGTCGGCCGGGATGTCCAGGTCGCGGGCCTGCGGATGCCTGAGCAGTTCTTCGCTGCTCCAGGTCTGCGTGCCCCCCGGCAGTTCCAGGCGGAGCTCGGCGGCCCAGGCGGCAGCCACAGGGAAGAGCAGGGCACCTAGCAACGCCAGGCGCGGGAGAGTGACAGGCATGCGGGTTCCTCGTGCATCCGCCGGTTATGACATGGAGCGAGAGATTGGCACGGAACGGGGGCCTCGCGGTAGCATGCGGGCCATTGCATAGCTGGCTAACCAAGGGGTTCTCGTGCTCGCCGAGTTGTTCGCCGTGATGGCGCCCGTGCTGTTCGGCGCCGGTGTCGGTTATGTCTGGGTCCGTCTCGGACACGCCTATCCGACCGAGTTCGTTTCGCGCATCGTGTTCAACATCGGTTCGCCATGCCTGATCCTCGCCACCCTGGCGCATACCCGGGTGGACCTGCACAGCTTCGGCCGGATGGCCCTGGCCAGCGCGCTGATCTGCGTCTGCATGGCTGCGCTGGGCTGGGCGGCGGCGCGCCTCGGGCGCCAGGAGTGGCAGGTGCTGGTGCCGGCCTACAGCTTCCCGAATGTCGGCAACATGGGCCTGCCGGTGTGCCTGTATGCGTTCGGCGAGGCGGGGATGACCCTGGCGGTGGCGTTCTACCTGATCATGTCGATCGGCAACTTCAGCCTCGGCGTGTTCTGGATGAGCGGCGAGCGCTCCTGGCGTTCGCTGCTGGGCAATCCGATCCTGCTCAGCGTGCTGCTGGCCTTGTTGTTGATGGGGCTCGACCTGCAACTGCCGCGCTGGATGGCGAATACCGTCGACCTGATGGCCGGGCTGACCATTCCGCTGATGCTGATCACCCTCGGCGTGTCCCTGGCCAGCATCCGTCCGCGGCAACTGGGCAATGGCTTCTTCTATGGCGGCCTGCGTCTTCTGCTGGGCGCGCTGGTGGGCTGGTCGGTGGCGCTGGCGTTGCAATTGCCGCCGCTGGCGCAGGGGGTGCTGGTGGTGCAATCGTCGATGCCGGTGGCGGTGTTCAACTATCTCTACGCCTTGCGCGGCAATCGTTCGCCGGATCAGGTCGCCAGCCTGGTGCTGTGTTCGACCCTGCTGTCGTTCGCCTTCATTCCGCTGCTGCTGACCTGGTGGCTGCCTGCGCTGCGCTGACCGCGAGGCGGTGCGCAGCGTGCAGGCAGCAGGTGCCCTAGCGGATCAGACTGTTAAGGTTGGGAAGGATCAGGATGACTGTGGTGGCGAAGACGATGAGGCTCGCTTGCCGCCATCTTTTTGGCTGCTCGTTCAACATGGCCTGTCTGCCTTTCTTGTTGTCGGGTGGCTGCCTGCTCCGCGCTACGGCCCGGCGGAACGGCTTGCCACGCAGTGGCGTACTCTTCGGTCGGCCCGGCATCCCCGGCGTCGACCTCCCTTTCGAACGCTTGCATGAATCAGTCTAAGCCCCGGCCTGCGCGGGCTTAGACCACTTGGATACAAGCTGCTCCGGTCTAGACATATTCCCTCTATATGACAGCGTGGTGACGGCTCTGGCGTGCGTCTCGACCGTTCGTCCGGTGTCCGGGTTTCCGGTCGAAAGATGGCATGGTGCTATCTTCCCGGCGTTGCAGGCTGAGCTGGGCGGTCAATCAGCCTGAGCGGTTCGGTCATTGTCCCGCCGGCGAGCCTGTTTAAGGTAGGCGGAGGCCCGCTCGGCCGGACGAGAACAGGATAAGAGAGACCGCCATGACCGACGCATTCATTTACGACGCCGTGCGTACTCCCCGCGGCAAGGGCAAGAAGGATGGCGCGCTGCACAGCGTCAAGCCGGTGAACCTGATGGCCGGGCTGTTGCGCGCGGTCCAGCGGCGCAACGACCTGGATACCGCCCAGGTCGACGATATCGTGCTCGGCTGCGTGACGCCGGTGGGCGACCAGGGCGCCGATATCGCCAAGACCGCGGCGCTGGTGGCCGACTGGGACGAACAGGTTGCCGGCGTGCAGATCAACCGTTTCTGCGCCTCCGGCCTGGAGGCGGTGAACCTGGGGGCGATGAAGGTACGCTCCGGTTTCGAGGACCTGGTCCTGGTCGGCGGCGTCGAGTCCATGTCACGCGTGCCGATGGGCTCCGACGGCGGCGCCTGGGCACTGGACCCGGAAACCAACCTGCACACCAGCTTCGTCCCGCAAGGGATCGGCGCCGACCTGATCGCCACCCTGGAAGGCTTCAGTCGCGCCGATGTCGATGCCTTCGCCCTGCGCTCCCAGCAGAAGGCTGCCAAGGCCCGCGCCGAAGGGCTGTTCGGCAAGTCGCTGGTGCCGGTCGCCGACCAGAACGGCATCGTCCTGCTCGACCACGATGAGTTCATTCGCGCCGACTCCACCCTGGAAGGGCTCGCCGCGCTCAAACCGAGTTTCGAGATGATGGGGCAGATGGGCTTCGACGCCACCGCGCTGCGCAAGTACAGCCAGGTCGAGCGCATCGAGCACGTGCATACGCCGGGCAACAGCTCGGGGATCGTCGACGGCGCCAGCGCCATGCTCATCGGCTCCGAGGCCAAGGGCCGCGAACTGGGCCTGAAGGCGCGGGCGCGGATCGTCGCTACCGCGGTGACCTCCACCGACCCCACCATCATGCTTACCGGCCCCGCGCCGGCGACCCGCAAGGCCCTGGCCAAGGCCGGCCTGAAGGTGGAAGACATCGACCTGTTCGAAGTCAACGAGGCGTTCGCTTCGGTGGTGATGAAATTCATGAAGGACATGGGCGTGGCGGAAAGCAAGGTCAACGTCAACGGCGGCGCCATCGCCATGGGCCACCCGCTCGGCGCCACCGGCTGCATCATCCTCGGCACGCTGCTCGACGAACTGGAGCGGCGCAACCTGCGCTACGGCCTGGCCACCCTCTGCGTGGGCGGCGGCATGGGTATCGCCACCATCATCGAGCGCGTGTGAAGGGAGAACCGGAATGACTGACGCTATCCGTTACGAAAAAGGCCAGGACAACGTCGTCGTCCTGACCATGGACATGCCCGGGCAGAGCGCCAACACCATGAACGGTGTCTACCGCGAGGCGATGGCGAAGACCATCGCACGGCTGGAGACGGAGAAAGAGGGGATCGCCGGCGTGGTGCTGACCTCGGCGAAGAAGACCTTCTTCGCCGGCGGCGATCTCAACGAGCTGATCAAGGTCACCAAGGCCGACGCCCCGGCCTTCTACCAGGGCATCCTCGAACTCAAGGGCCAACTGCGGCGCCTGGAGACCCTCGGCAAGCCGGTGGTCGCCGCGATCAACGGCGCTGCGCTGGGCGGCGGCTGGGAGATCTGCCTGGCCTGCCACCACCGCATCGCCCTGGACAATCCCGGCGTGCAGCTCGGCCTGCCGGAGGTGACTCTCGGCCTGTTGCCGGGCGGCGGCGGGATCGTGCGCATGGTGCGCCTGCTTGGCCTGGAGAAAGCCCTGCCGTACCTCGCCGAAGGCAAGAAGGTGCGTCCGGCGGAAGCGCTCAAGGCCGGGCTGATCCACGAACTGGCCGACAGCCCCGAGGAAATGCTGGAGAAGGCCCGCGCCTGGATCCTCGCCAACCCGGCGGCGAAGCAGCCCTGGGACAGCGCCGGCTACAAGATTCCCGGCGGTACGCCTGCCAGTCCCAACGTGGCGCAGATGCTGGCCATCGCACCGTCGGTGCTGCGCGACAAGACCAAGGGTTGCTTCCCGGCGCCCGAGAAGATCATGTGCGCGGCAGTGGAGGGCGCCCAGGTCGATTTCGACACCGCGCAACTGATCGAGGCGCGCTATTTCACCGAGCTGACCACCGGCCAGGTGGCGAAGAACATGATCGGCACCTTCTGGTTCCAGCTCAACGAGATCAACGCCGGCAAGTCGCGGCCGCAGGGGTATCCGGTGCGGGCGACGAAAAAGGTCGGCGTGCTCGGCGCCGGGATGATGGGCGCGGGCATCGCCTACGTATCGGCGGCGGCCGGCATCGAGGTGGTGCTCAAGGACGTCTCGCTGGAAGCGGCGGAGAAGGGCAAGGCTTATTCGGCCAGGCTGCTGGACAAGAAAGTTGCGCGCGGGCACCTGTCCGCCGAGAAGCGCGACGCCTTCCTCGCGCGGATCGTGCCGAGCGTCAGCGAAGCCGACTTCGAAGGCTGCGACCTGATCATCGAGGCGGTCTTCGAGGACCGCGCGCTGAAAGGCAAGGTCACCGCCGAGGCCGAGAGGCATGCCCTGGCCGATGCGGTGGTGGCGTCCAATACCTCGACCCTGCCGATCACCGGGCTGGCCCAGGCGGTGGCGCGGCCGGAGAAGTTCATCGGCCTGCACTTCTTCAGCCCGGTGGACAAGATGCCGCTGGTGGAGATCATCCGCGGCGAAAAGACCAGCGACGAAACCCTGGCGCGCGGCTTCGACTACGTGCTGCAGATCAAGAAAACGCCGATCGTGGTCAACGACAGCCGCGGCTTCTTCACCTCGCGGGTATTCGGCACCTTCACCAACGAAGGCATCGCCATGCTCGGCGAAGGCGTGAGCGCCGCGATGATCGACAACCAGGCGCGCCAGGCTGGGATGCCGGTGGGGCCGCTGGCGATTTCCGACGAAGTCTCGCTGAGCCTGATGACCCACATCCGCAACCAGACCGCCCGCGACCTCGAGGCCGAGGGCAAGGCTCTGCCGACGCACCCCGCGTTCGCCGTGATCGACCTGATGGTCAATGAGTACAAGCGCCCGGGCAAGGCGGCCGGCGCCGGTTTCTACGACTACCCGGCGAACGGCAGGAAACATCTCTGGGCGGAACTCAAGAGCCGCTTCGAGAAGCCCGATGCGCAAATATCCGCCGAGGACGTACGCGACCGCCTGCTGTTCATCCAGGCCATCGAGACCGTGCGTTGCGTGGAGGAGGGGGTATTGCACTCCACCGCCGACGCGAACATCGGCTCGATCTTCGGTATCGGTTTCGCCGCCTGGAGCGGGGGCGCCTTGCAGTTCATCAACCAGTACGGCCTGAAGGACTTCATCGCCCGCGCCCAATACCTGGTCGAACAGTACGGCGAGCGCTTCGAGCCGCCGGCGCTGTTGCTGGAGAAGGCGGCGAAGGGCGAGCTGTTCTGAGTCCTGACGTCGCATGGAGAGCCGGCCTTCGGGCCGGCTTTCTCGTGGTCGCGTACCGCGGCGGATGACGCCACCCCGGTATGCCCAGGTTCTTGCCAGCCAGGCCGCCACGGGTAGGGCGAATAGCTCCATGGGCGCTATCCGCCGATATGCCGAGGTTCGGCGGATAACCGCGATGCGGTTATGCGCCCTACGCCGCGCGTCGGTACAGGCCCTTGCCTCCAAGCCGCCATTGGTAGGGCGAATAGCGCCACAGGCGCTATCCGCCGATATACCGAGATTCGGCGGATAACCGCGATGCGGTTATGCGCCCTACGCCGTGCGTCGGTACGGGCCAGCCTCCATGCTTGCCTCCAGGCTGCCACGGGCGCTTCCGCCGATGTGCCTACGCGGGACCTGGGTGTTCCTCGCCGGGGTAGCGCAGCAGGTCGATCACGGCGCTCAACGCCGCCGGGTGGTTGCGGCGGTTCGGATAATAGAGATGGAAACCGGGAAAGGGGGCGCACCAATCCGCCAGGACCCGTTCCAGGCGGCCGGCGGCGAGGTGCTCGGCGACTTCCTCCTCGATGGCGAAGGCAATCCCGACATCGGCCAGCGCCGCCTGTAGCATCAGGCGCGGGTCGTCGAGGACCAGCGGTCCGCTCACGGCCACCGAAAGCGCTTTCGTGCCCTTGCTGAATTGCCATTTGTACAGCTCTCCGGAAGACACCTTGCGCCAGCCGATGCAACGGTGGCCGAGCAGTTCCTCCGGGCTACCCGGCCTGCCTTGCCGTCGGAAGTAGGCCGGGGTCGCGACGATGGCCAAGCGCAGGTCCGGGCCGACCCGCACGGCGCGCATGCCGTGCTGGAGGTCTTCGCCGAGGCGGATGCCGGCGTCGAAACCGGCTTCGACGATATTGGCGAAACCTTCGTCCGCCACCACTTCCAGGGTGATGCCGGGATAGTCGCGGGCCAGTTCGCCGAAACGTGGCGCGAGGACGAGACCGATGGCGTTTCGCGGTGCGTTGATTCGTACCAGGCCGTGAGGCGTTTCGCGAAAGCGGTTAAGGCTGTCCAGCGCGGCGGCGATGTCTTCGAACGCCGGGTCCAGGTGCGCCAGCAGGTGCTCGCCGGCCTCGGTCGGCGAGACGTTGCGAGTGGTGCGGTTGAGCAGGCGGATGCCGAGCTGGGTTTCCAGTTCGCGCAGGGTGTGGCTGAGCGTCGGCGGGGTTACGCCCAGGGTGGCGGCGGCGCGGCGGAAACTGCGTTCGCGAGCGATGGCGACGAAGGCGGCGAGACCGGCGAGATCGGGCTTTTTCATTGGATTATTAAGATAACTCGATCAATGAAAGAGATTTTTCCAGGATAGTTAGCTATTCGGCAGCAATATAGCATCGTCGGGAAACCTGGCTCATGAACAGGCTGGGCCGGGGAAACCGCTCTTTTCAGAGCCTTCCGACGAGGTCGTACGATGCAGCATGTCCGTCTTGGCAATAGCGGCCTGAAAGTCTCCCGACTCTGCCTGGGGTGCATGACCTATGGCGATCCGGCGTGGCGTCCGTGGGTGCTGGACGAGGAACGGGCGCGTCCGTTCATTCGCGAGGCGCTGGAAGCCGGGATCGACTTCTTCGACAGTGCCGATATCTATTCCACCGGCGAGAGCGAGCGGATCCTCGGGCGCGCGCTCAGGGACTTCGCGCAGCGCGAGGACCTGGTAATCGCCACCAAGGCGTTCTTTCCCATGAGCGACAGGCCCAACGCCTGCGGCTTGTCGCGCAAGCACCTGCTTGCCAGCGTGGATGCCTCGCTGCGGCGGTTGGGTACGGACTACCTGGATCTCTTCGTGATCCATCGCTTCGATCCGGACACCCCGATCGAGGAAACCTGCGAAACCCTAGACAGCCTGGTGCGCGTCGGCAAGGTCCGTTACCTCGGCGCCTCGTCGATGCCGGCCTGGCGCTTCATGAAGATGCTCGCCTTCCAGCGCCACCACGGCCTGGCGCAATTCATCTCGATGCAGAGCCAGTACAACCTGATCGTTCGCGAGGACGAGGAGGACCTCGTGCCGCTGTGCCGGGAAGAGGGGATCGCGTTGACGCCCTGGTCGCCGCTGGCGCGTGGGCTGCTGGCCGGAGCGCGAAGCGCCGGCACGCTGCGGACCCGGACGGACGAACAGGCCCCGCGCTGGTACGGCGGCAGGGAGGAGGTCGAGTCGACCCTCGGCGCGTTGGAGAAACTCGCCGCTGCCCGCGGGCTTCCACCGGCGCAACTCGCCCTGGCCTGGCTGCTTGGCCGGAACGGTGTCGCCGCGCCGATCGTCGGCCTGTCCAGGCCGCATCACCTCGAGGATGCCCTCGCGGCGCTGACGCTGGACCTCGCCGAAGAGGAGTGCGCCACGCTGGAGGCGCCGCTCACGGCGCGCGCCCGGACCCCGCGCTGGTAGGGCGCACATCGACGGAGAAAGCATGATGAGACGACAGGCTTCCGTGTTGCTGCTGGTATCCATGGTATCGGCGACCGTCTTGCCGGTTTTCGCCCGTGCGCCGGGCGAGCGCGAGCCGTCCTGCGCCGCGACGAGCATCGTCCTGCCAGCGGGGGCCCGGTATCCCAACGGCATCGCCCATACCGCCGATGGAACGCTGTACGTCGGTCTGGTCACCAGCGGGCGCATCCTGCGCAAGCCTCCCGGGGGCGAGTGGGAAACCTTCTTCGCCGGCAGCCCGGCGATCTTCGCTGCCACCGCGCTGCGGCTGGACGAGCCGCGTGGCCTGCTCTGGGGCAATTCGCCGGACTTCCTACCCGCTGGCCGGCGCCGGCCGCATGGGGTGTTCGCCCTGGATCTCGCGAGCGGTGCCGTGCGCCGATATCTGACCCTGCCCGGCGACGGGATGGGTAACGATCTCGCGGTGGCGCCGGACGGAACGGTCTACCTGAGCGAAACCCGGGATGGCAGCCTGATGCGGCTGCGGCCCGGGGAACCGGCGTTCCAGGTGTTGCTGCGCGACAGCCGCCTGGCCGGCCCCGGCGGGCTGGGCGCGGCGGGCATCGTCCGGGTGGACGACGACACCCTGCTGGTCGGCAGCTTCGGTAGCGGGGCGATCCATGTCGTCGAAGGGGTCGCCACGTGTCCGCGGCTGCGCGAGATGGAGCTGCCCCGAACGCTGGAGAATCCGGATGGCATGGCGCTGGCTCCGGACGGCTCGCTGATCGTGCTGGAGAACGCCATCCGCAGCGGCGCCGGCAAGGTGCTGCGGATCGCCGAGCCGCTCGCTCCAGGGCGGCGCGGCATCGAAGTGATACGCGAGGGCCTGGAGTCGCCGGTCAACCTGACCGTCACCGGACAGGGTTGCGCCTATGTCAGCGAGTCCCGCATTCGCCACCGCCTGTTGCCGGGGCGCGAGGGCGAGGTGCCGGCGCGTTTCCTGATCCACCGGCTGCCCCTGGACGCGGCCGGGGGCCGTTGATCGGCCGCTCAGGCGTTGGCGAAACGACCTTCCAGATAGGCGATGATCTCGCTGGATTCGTACATCCAGCGCACCTGGCCGTTTTCCTCGATGCGCAGACACGGCACCTTGACCTTGCCGCCGCCTTCCAGCAAAGCCTGGCGGGCCTGCGGATCGTTCATGGCGTCCTTGAGTTGCATCGGCAGGTTCAGCCGGTGCATGGCGCGGCGTGTCTTCACGCAGAACGGACAGGCGCGGAACTGGTAGAGCGACAGGTTCCGCAGCGCCCGCTCGACCTCGGCCTGAGCCTCGGCGCTGCGCTGCAGCTTGCGGGGGCGGCTGACGAAGTCGGCGAGGATAATCGCCTGACCCAGTCCGTTACGTACTGCCTTGAGCAACATGGCGTGTGCCTCGCGGGAAAACCGCCAGTTTACGTGGCGGTTCCGGGCATGGGGAGTCCTTCCGTCTCCTGTGCAGATTTCTTTACGGCTGGGCGTCTCGGGAATCTTTCTGCCGGCTGCTTGTTTTTTGGCGAATCGTCCGGATATTCCTTTCGAGGCCAGGGCGACGGTTCCCTTGCCCGCGCTCCTGTGTTAATTAAATCAAACGAAAACGACAATAACCCCACTTCTTCAGAGAGTCTTTATGTCGCTCCGCATCTGTATCCTGGAAACCGATATCCTTCGTCCCGAGCTGATCGAGCGCTACGAAGGCTACGGCCGGATGTTCCAGCAACTGTTCGCCAAGCAACCGATCGCCGCCGAATTCGTCATCTACAACGTGGTGGAGGGGCGCTATCCGGCGGACGACGAGCGCTTCGACGCCTACCTGGTGACCGGCAGCAAGGCCGACTCCTTCGGTCCCGACCCGTGGATCCAGACCCTGAAGACCTTCCTCCTGGACCGCTACGAGCGCGGCGACAAGCTCCTCGGCGTGTGTTTCGGCCACCAGTTGCTGGCCCTGCTGCTCGGTGGCAAGGCCGAGCGCGCCAGCCAGGGCTGGGGCATGGGCATCCACCAGTACCAGTTGAACGAACGGGCCGACTGGATGAGCCCGGCGCTGCCGGACCTGACCCTGTTGATCAGCCACCAGGACCAGGTCACCCGGCTGCCGGAAAACGCGCGGGTGATCGCTTCCAGCGACTTCTGTCCCTATGCCGCCTACGCCATCGGCGACCAGGTGCTGTGCTTCCAGGGGCATCCCGAGTTCGTCCACGACTATTCCCGCGAACTGCTCGAACTGCGCCAGCAGCACCTGGGCGAGGAACTCTATCGCAAGGGGGTCGATAGCCTGGCGAGGGATCACCAGGGCACCGTCGTCGCCGAATGGATGATGCGTTTCGTCGCGCGCCAGCCGACCGGCGCCTGAGCCGGCCCCGCGCCATGCGAGCGCCGCCAGCCTCCCGGGGTTGGCGGCGTTTTCGTTTCAGGCCGGGCAGTCGAGGATGAAGCGCTCCGGGATCCAGCGCTGCGGGCGTGCCGGCGGGGTGCCGCTCTGCAGCTTCAGCGCCAGGTTGGCCGCCAGCGCGCGGACCATCGCCTGGTTGCATTCGATGGTGCGCGCCAGTGCGCCTGCCGAGCCTTGGGAGAGGCCGAGTAGCGAGTAGCCATTGGTCAATATCGCCAGGGCGGCGACGATCCAGAATTTCCGTGTTTGCCTTCTCATGCTGTTTCCCGGGAAAGAAGCCGGCGTTCAACCGGCGCGTCGACTGTTCAACCCCGAGAGCAGGCCTGGCAGGGCCTGGCCGATCTGGTTGGAGAAGGTCGTGGCGGTGTCGTTGTCCGGTGTGGCGTTCCTGGCGCTTTCGGCGCCGGCGACGAGGCTCAGCACGACCAGCATGAGGATGGCGTACAGACCCAGGGTGGCCAGGGCGGTGTTGCGGGCGTAATGGCGTGGGCTGCGACGTTTCATGGCGGCTTCCGTGATCGATACCTCGGATGGGCATAGGATCGCGGAGAAGAATTCGATTGGATAACGAATTGTCGCGCTATTAACTATCGACAGAAATGATGCTTTGGCCGAACGACCGGTACGGGTTGCGGGGCCCGGGTTCGGGCCCGATGGATCAGGACGAAGTCGGCGCGAGCAGGCGATCGACCACCTGCCGGGCTCGCTCGAAGGAGGGGTAGCCGCTGCGCGCGACCGGCAGCTCGGCGTAGGCCTGGCGATAGGTCTCGGCCTTGGGAATATCGGCGCGCGGCAACAGGAAGGGCTCGGCGTAGATCTTGTAGAGCATCGCGTTGGCCAGCGGGTAGCGTCGCTCGGCGGAACGTTCGAGGAGGCGGGTGATGCGCTCGCAATCGCTGGCCTGGCCGTCGCGGCGAGCGATCAGCACGGCCTGGTAGAAGTCCGCCTCGCCGCTGCGGTCGTCGCGCGCTGCGCGCTCCAGCAGGGCCTGGGCCAGCGGCAGGCGATCGCGGTCGTTGGCGACGATGATCAGTTTCGCCTGCAGCATGTCGTTCTCGTACAGCAGTTTTTCCCTGTCGCTGTCCTGGCGGCAGGTGGCGCAGCTTGCCAACAGCGGGATCAGGCAAAGTGCAATCCATTTCGGCATGGCGGTTGTTTCCTTGTCATGGATGAGACGGCACGAGGCTGGAATCCAATGGAGAGGCGAGGCGCCTCCAAGGTTCCCTCGCATGCAGTCTAGTCGGCCCGTAGCGGATGGGACCGGCCGTTCTTGATACGCATCAACTGGCGCCGGCGGGCAAGGCGTACGGTGAAAGATGCAGGGCGGCGCACGAAGCGCCTGTCCCGAAGCCAAGAAGGAAACGCTCATGATTCGTGAAGTTGAAGGTGACATTCTGCTTTCCGGGGCCCAGGTGATCGCCCACGGCATCGCGCCCCAGGACCATTTCGACAGCGGCCTGGCCCTCGCCTTGCGCGAACGCTGGCCGTCGATGGTTCGCGACTACCGGCATGCCGCCCATGCCAGGGCGCCCGAGCCGGGCGGCATCTGGGTCTGGGCCGGGGTCGACGAGCAGGGCAAGACCCAGTGCATCGTCAACCTGATCACCCAGGGCATGCTGCACAGCGGTCGTAGCGCCAAGCCGGGCAAGGCGAGCCTGGAGGATGTCGGCCATGCCCTGCGCGAGCTGGCCCGCTATGTGCGCAGCGAAGGGGTGAGCAGCCTGGCTCTGCCCTGCGTGGCGACGGGAGTGGGCGGGCTGGACTGGTCCGAGGTCAAGCCGCTGGTGGTTCGCCACCTGGGCGACCTGGAGATCCCGGTGATTCTCTACGAGGTCTATCGCAAGGGCGTGGCGGCCGAGGAAAAGCTGGCCTGAACGAAAAGCCCGGCGTGAGCCGGGCTTTTCAGGGTTGCGGGGAGAAGAAGAACGTTCCTGGCAGGCGGCGTTCAACCCTGCGCATCGGTGTCGCTCGCGGTTGGCGCCGTGGCCTGTTGCTGCTGGGCCTGCTCGATGGCGTGCTGGTTCAGTTGGACCATGCGGTTTTCCATCAGGCTGGATTCGTCGGCGAAGCTGGCTTGCACTGCGAGGGTGGTAGCCATGCCGAGGAGAATGGCGGCGAAGACATTGCGTTTCATGATGACCTCCGGTTTTCCTTGGGAATGTCATCAGGATAATTCGTAATAATTTTTTAAAAATAGCAGTTCTGGAGAGTTACCTTTGCGTAATAAGTAATTATTGGGCGCAAAAAAGCCCGGTATCAACCGGGCTTTCGCTGGAGCGGGCCTTAGCCCAGGTGCTTCTTGTCCAGCTCGATCGCCTGGTCGAGGGTTTCCAGCAGTGCCTTGCGCACCTTGAGCTTGGTATTGCGGTGCGCGGTCATGTTGAGTTTCTTCAACTGCTGGGCCGCCGCACGCGCGCTTTCCTGCAACTGGTCGGCGCTGACCAGGGTGTCGAGGAAGCCGGCATCCACCGCAGCGGCCGGACTGAACATCTCGGCATTGATGACCGAGCGGGTGAACGCCGACTTGCGCAGGCGATCGCGGGCCAGTTCGATGCCGACATGGTGCATGGTCATGCCGATGGCGACTTCGTTCAGGCCGATCTGGAACGGCCCGTCGACGCCGATCCGGTAGTCGGCCGAGAGCAGCAGGAAGGCGCCCTTGGCTACCGCGTGCCCGGGGCAGGCGACGATCACCGGGTAGGGATGGGAGAGCAAGCGGCGAGCCAGGGTCGAGCCGGCGGCGACCAGGTTGACGGCATTCTCCGGGCCGGAGGTCATGACCTTCAGGTCGTAGCCACCGGAGAGGATGCCCGGCTGGCCAGTGACGATGACCACGGCCTTGTCCTGCAAGGCCTGGTCGAGAGCCTGGTTGAAGGCGTCGATCACCGCCGGGGAGATGGCGTTCACCTTGCCGTTGTTGAGGGTCAGGGTGGCGATGCCGTCTTCGAACTGGTAGCTGATCAACTCGCTCATGGCAGGATTCCTTTTGGTGGAGTGGCGCAGACCTTACTGATGGCCGCCGTCGGCGTAAAGCGCTTTGGCTGACCCGCGGGTCATGCGCGATTGCGCTTGCGCGGCCTCCCGGCCAGGGCTCCAGCGACGCCTGCGCGTTCCTGCCAGAAGAAACGGTTGAGTCTGACCGGGGAAGACAGCAATATGGGCCCTATCGTTAGTCCGGCCTTGCATGCGGTGCAGGCCAGCCGTTTCGAGGATGTCCGCCAGGCGCGATCCGCCACCGGGACGAGAACGGACGAAGGTCTCCGGCGGTCCGCTGGAGGCCGGTACGCGGGGGCGTCCTCGCGAGGAACCTATCAATCAGGCGCGGGTCGGGTTACGAACCCGTTGAGGAGATCCAAAGTGAGCGAGTCCCTGTCCATCCATCATGACGTGGGCGGCCATCAATTCGAGACGACGGTGGATGGCCATCGTGCCTATCTGGCCTATATGGACCTGGGCAAGCAGACGCTGGATATCTACCGGACCTTCGTACCGGATTCGCTGCGTGGTCGCGGTATCGCCGCTGCGTTGACCGAGCACGCCCTGCAGTACGCCGACCGCATGGGCTACAGCGTGATCCCGTCCTGCTCCTACGTGGAGCGTTACATCGAGCGCCGTCAGCGTCAGGCCGATCCGGCCGCCTGAGCAGGCGCGCAATGAAAAACGCCGGGCATCAGCCCGGCGTTTTCGTTTCCGCCTCGCTCAGCCGCGCTGGCGTTTCGGCAGCACGTCCTTGAGCTTGGCGTGCATGCTGCGGATGCTCTTCTCGGTGGTCGCCCAGTCGATGCAGGCGTCGGTGATGGAGACGCCGTACTGAAGTTGGTCGAGATCCTTCGGAATCGGCTGGCTGCCCCAGCCCAGGTGGCTTTCCACCATCAGGCCGACGATCGAGTTGTTGCCTTCGACGATCTGGTTGCTGACGTTGTCCATCACCAGCGGTTGCAGGGCCGGGTCCTTGTTGGAGTTGGCGTGGCTGCAGTCGACCATGATGTTCAGCGGGATTTTCGCCTTGTTCAGGTCCTGCTCGCAGAGCGCGACGCTGACCGAATCGTAGTTCGGCTTGCCGTTGCCGCCGCGCAACACCACGTGACCGTAGCGGTTGCCCTTGGTGGTCACGATGGACACGCCGCCCTGCTGGTTGATGCCGAGGAAGCGATGCGGGCTGGAGACCGACTGCAGGGCATTGATCGCCACGGTCAGGCTGCCATCGGTGCCGTTCTTGAAGCCGACCGCGGAAGACAGGCCGGAGGCCATCTCGCGGTGAGTCTGCGATTCGGTGGTACGGGCGCCGATCGCCGACCAACTGATCAGGTCCTGCAGGTACTGCGGGGAAATCGGGTCGAGCGCTTCGGTGGCGGTGGGCAAGCCTTTCTCGGCAAGGTCGCGGAGCAGTTGGCGGCCGATGTGCAGGCCATCCTGGATCTTGAACGAGTCGTCCAGGTACGGATCGTTGATCAGGCCTTTCCAGCCCACCGTGGTACGCGGCTTCTCGAAGTACACGCGCATCACCAGGAACAGCGTATCCGCCACTTCGGCCGCGAGCGCCTTGAGGCGGTCGGCGTATTCGTGGGCGGCCTTGATGTCGTGGATGGAGCAGGGGCCGATCACCACGAACAGACGGTGGTCCTTGCCATCCAGGATGTCGCGCACCACCTGGCGACCCTGGGCCACGGTCTGCAGGGCCTTGTCGGTCAGGGGAATTTCACGCTTGAGCTGCTCCGGCGTGATCAGGGTCTCGTTGGAGGCAACGTTAAGGTCGTCGATCTGTAAATCAGCCATCGTGGTACTCAATCAGGTCACGGGCGCCGGCCGCCGGGAGGCCCCCTGCGAAAGGGCGCAGGCATGAAGTTCGCAAACGGGGAGACGAACCTTAACGTGTCGGGCCGGGCCTAGACAATGGGCGGGATGCGGTTCGCCGGTGTTTTCCCCGCTCTGCGCACGTTTTCTTCGTTGCTCCGGGCCAAGGCTGCCAGCGGAGTTGCAGGCGAGGCCGCCGCGGACGATATTGTGCAGGTGCTGCGGAGGGGCGCGCCTTGCCTGGATCCGCTGGCCGAGGAGGGCGCCAGCGCTATCGCAGGAGCCGAAGCATACGGATGATGGCCGGGATCCATTTCTTCCTTTCTATCGAGGTCAGCAGCGTGCCGTCCCTGGAACTCACCGATCTGGACGCCGACCGGCAGTTGCTTGCCCTGGAAGGGGTTTCGCTGTTGGTATTCACCAGCGAAGGCTGCGCGTCGTGCCGCTGGGCCCGGCGCCATCTCCCCGCGATGGAGCTGCCCATCGAGCGCCTGTGCTGGGTGGACGCCGGCCGCAATGGCGGCCTGGTGGAACGCTACGGCGTCTTTCACCTGCCGGCCCTGTTCATGGTCCGTGATGGCCGCTTCCATGGCGCACTGAACGTTCCGCTGCACCAGGAAGCCTTGCGGGGTGCGGTGCTGGCGGGGTCGACCGCTTTACCTGAGGAGTTGCCCTGATGGATTTCAAGCAGCAACGGATCGGCGTCATCGGTACGGGAGCCATCGGCGGCTTCTATGGACTGATGCTGGCGCATGCCGGTCACGACGTGCATTTTCTCCTGCGCAGCGAGTTCGAGGCGGTCAATCGCGCCGGACTCAGCCTGAATAGTGCGGTGCATGGCTCCCGGCGCCTGGCGCCGGTCCAGGCCTACCATTCGGCGCAGGACATGCCGCCCTGCGACTGGTTGCTGGTGGGCGCCAAGACCACCGGCAATGACGAACTGGCACCCCTGATCCGCGCAGCGGCGGCGCCGGGAGCCAAGGTTCTGCTGCTGCAGAACGGTCTGGGCGTGGAGGAGCGGCTGCGGCCGTTGCTGCCGGAAAGCCTGCATCTGCTGGGCGGCCTCTGCTTCATCTGTGTGCATCGCGGCGAACCGGGCGTGATCGAGCACCAGGCCTACGGCGGAGTGAATCTCGGCTATCATTCCGGACCGGCCGACGAGCGACGCCGGCGCGAGATCGTCGAGGAGGGCGCCGCGCTGTTCCGCGAGTCCGGGCTGGAGTCCACGGCGATGCCCGACCTGGAGCAGGCGCGCTGGCAGAAGCTGGTCTGGAACATCCCCTACAACGGACTGTCGGTATTGCTGAAGAGCAGCACCGCGCCGCTGATGGCCAACGCGGACAGTCGGTCGCTGATCGAGGCGATCATGGAGGAAGTCATCGGTGCTGCCGGCGCCTGCGGCTTCATCCTGCCTGAGGGCTATGCGGACCAACTGCTGGCGGCGACCGAGCGGATGCCCGACTATCGGCCGAGCATGTACCACGACTTCGCCCATGGGCGGCCACTGGAGCTGGCGGCGATCTATGCCGCGCCCCTGGCCCGCGCTGCTGCTGCGGGCTACCGGATGCCCAGGGTCGAGGCGCTGCACCAGGCGTTGCGCTTCCTCGAAGCACAACCGCGCTGAAGGGCCGAGCGCGGCGACCAGCCGGCGCCGCGCTCGCAGGGAGAAAAGGGATTTACCCCAACGGGCCGGAAAAAGCCCGAAACAGCAGGGAACGCTAGGAGAATGGATGCTTGCTGCTAATCTGCTAATGAGGCCCGCCGCGCAGGCTGTCGAGGAGGCCGCATGATTCGTTCGATTCTCTACGCCACCGATCTGGGGCTCTATGCTCCCTATGTCCTGCAACACGCCCTGTCGCTGACCCGCGCCTACAACGCCGAGCTCTATGTCGTCCATGTGGTGGAGCCCCTCGGGCTGTTCGCCGAGTCGGTCCTGCAGACCTACCTTGACACCGAGCGTCTCCAGGACCTGCGGGCGCAAGGGCTGGACAACGTCATGGAAAGCATCGAGAAGCGGGTCCTGGAAGGGTTTCGCGATGAACTCGGCGAGTTGCCCCAGGATGCGGCGCTGGTCAAGAGCGTGCGGGTGGTGCAGGGCGACCCGCCGCAGATGATCCTCGATGAGGCGGAAAAGCTGGCCGTGGACCTGATCGTCGCCGGCAGCCATAGCCACGGCACCCAGCTCGACACGCCGCTGGGCCGGACTGCCGCGCGTCTGGTGCAACTGGCGGAGGTACCGGTGTACCTGGTGCCGATGTTGCAGCACCGTAGTCGCGACCTGTAGGCCAGCGGTCGGCTGGTGAAAAAGCGTGCAAAATCAAAAAAAACGTCTAATTTTATTCCTCAAACCATTAATATGGTTATATACCTTCGGTTCTTGATCGCCGGTCGCGACAACCTTTTCGAGGAATCTCCATGAAGCTTCAGCAATTGCGCTATATCTGGGAGGTTGCGCACCACGACCTCAACGTCTCCGCCACGGCGCAGAGCCTCTATACTTCGCAGCCGGGCATCAGCAAGCAGATCCGCCTGCTGGAGGACGAACTGGGCGTCGAGGTGTTCGCTCGCAGCGGCAAGCACCTGACCCGGGTGACGCCGGCGGGGGAGCGGATCATCCATACCGCCGGCGAGATCCTGCGCAAGGTCGAGAGCATCAAGCAGATCGCCCAGGAATTCTCCAACGAGAAGAAGGGCACGCTGTCCATCGCCACTACCCACACCCAGGCGCGCTATGCGCTGCCCAACGTGATCAGCGGCTTCATCAAGCAGTACCCGGACGTCTCCCTGCACATGCACCAGGGCACGCCGATGCAGATCGCCGAAATGGCGGCCGACGGCACCGTCGACTTCGCCATCGCCACCGAGGCGCTGGAGTTGTTCGGCGACCTGATCATGATGCCCTGCTACCGCTGGAATCGCTGCGTCATCGTGCCCCACGGGCATCCGCTGACCAAGCTGCCGAAACTGACCCTGGAAGCCCTGGCCGAGCAGCCGATCGTCACCTACGTGTTCGGCTTCACCGGCCGTTCCAAGCTCGACGAAGCCTTCAGCCAGCGCGGACTGGTGCCCAAGGTGGTATTCACCGCGGCCGATGCCGACGTGATCAAGACCTACGTGCGGTTGGGCCTGGGGGTCGGCATCGTGGCGCACATGGCGGTCGATCCGAAGCTCGACAACGACCTGGTGATCCTCGACGCCAGCCACCTGTTCGAGTCCAGCGTGACCAAGATCGGCTTCCGCCGCGGCACCTTCCTGCGCGGCTTCATGTGCGACTTCATCGAGAAATTCGCTCCGCACCTGACCCGCGAGCTGCTGGCCAAGGCCGTGCAATGCCACAACAAGGCCGAGCTGGACGAGTTGTTCGACGGCATCGAACTGCCGGTCTACTGATCGCCTCGGCCCATGAAAAAGCCCGGCCTGGTGCCGGGCTTTTTCATGGCTGGCCCTCAGAGCATGTCGAGATTGTCGCGTCCGGCCAGCCTGGCCAGCGCTTCGCGATCGGCGTCCGCGGCCTGCTCGGCTCGCGGTTCGAGGACTTCATGGAGGAAGCTCATGAACACGGTGTAGACCTGTTCGCGCCCGTCGTCGTGGCGAACCACGAAGAACGGCGCGGTCTCTACGCCATATTGGGCGGCGACCATCCAGCCTGCGCTGTTCGGGTCGCGTTCGTCGGCCACCAGGGTGCGGTGGATGCGCGGCAGGTAGCCGCCTTGTTCCAGGCGTTGCCGGACTTCCTTGCACTTGCGGCAGTCCTCGCCGTTGGCGAGGACTTTCTTGACCATGGTGATGCGCATGCTGGGTCTCCGCTCGGGGTTCGACCCGCACTTTACCCCGATTGCATACGCTCTATCGACGGTTTCAGGCCTTGCTGATCAGGTTGCCGGCGTGCAGCCCGCACTCCTTGTGGGTGGCTTCCTCCCACCACCAGCGGCCCTCGCGCTCGTGCTGGTTGGGCAGCACCGGACGGGTGCAGGGTTCGCAGCCGATGCTGATATAGCCGCGTTCGTGCAGGCTGTTGTAGGGCAGTTCGAGCATGCGGATATAGCCCCAGACTTCCTCGCTGGTCATGGACGACAGCGGGTTGAACTTGTACAGCGGCTTTTCCGGCGTGGAAAAGGCACCGTCGATTTCCAGCACCGCCACCTGGCTGCGCGTGCCGGGGCTCTGGTCGCGGCGTTGGCCGGTGGCCCAGGCGCGCACGCCGGCGAGCTTGCGCTTGAGCGGTTCGATCTTGCGGATGCCGCAGCACTCGCCGTGGCCGTCCCGGTAGAAGCTGAACAGGCCCTTTTCCTTCACCAGGGGTTCGAGCAGGCGCGGGTCGGGGGAAAGCACGTCGATGGCGATGCCGTAGTGTTCGCGGACCTGGTCGATGAAACGATAGGTTTCCGGGTGCAGGCGACCGGTGTCGAGGCTGAACACCTTCACGTTGCGGTTGAGCTTCCAGGCCATGTCTACCAGGACGACGTCCTCGGCGCCGCTGAAGGAGATCCACAGCTCGTCGCCGAAGTGCTCGAAGGCGGCTTTCAGGATGTCCTGGGGGGATTTGTCGGCAAGGCTGGAGGCGAGGGCGGGAAGGTCGAAAGGCTGGCTCATCGGGCTGGGGTCCTGGTGCTGGGCGGCGCTGTTGCGCTCTGTGGCGGGAATGGTAGCAAAGGGCGGCATATGGCCCTAAATAACCATTTACCCCTGTCGACCTTGATTCCAGGAATAAGCCGGCGTTGCCTTGCCCTCGGCGAGGGGCTAGAGTGCCGCGTCCGTCGTCACCCCATCGTTCAGAAAATTACGAGGAGAGTCCTGTGGAAATTGCCTGTCTTGACCTGGAAGGCGTGCTGGTTCCGGAAATCTGGATCGCGTTCGCGGAAAAAACCGGTATCGACGCCTTGAAGGCGACCACCCGGGACATTCCGGACTACGACGTGCTGATGAAGCAGCGCCTGCGCATCCTCGACGAACATGGCCTGAAGCTGGGCGACATCCAGGAGGTGATCGCCACCCTGAAGCCGCTGGAGGGGGCGGTGGAGTTCGTCGACTGGCTGCGCGAGCGCTTCCAGGTGGTGATCCTCTCCGACACCTTCTACGAGTTCTCCCAGCCGCTGATGCGCCAGCTGGGCTTCCCGACCCTGTTGTGCCACAAGCTGGAGATCGACGACAGCGACCGCGTGGTCGGCTATCAATTGCGCCAGAAGGATCCCAAGCGGCAGTCGGTGATCGCCTTCAAGAGCCTCTACTACCGGGTGATCGCCGCAGGCGACTCCTACAACGACACCACCATGCTTTCCGAGGCCCACGCCGGCATCCTGTTCCATGCCCCGGAAAACGTGATCCGCGAGTTTCCCCAGTTCCCCGCGGTGCATACCTACGAAGACCTCAAGCGCGAGTTCCTCAAGGCTTCCAGCCGTTCGCTGAGCCTGTAGCCGCGCCGCCCATGAAAGAGCCCGCGGAACGCGGGCTCTTTTCTATTCCGGGGACGCTGTCCCGGCCATTCCTTCCAGGGTTTCCAGCAGCACCCGGACCTTGTCCAGGGTTTCCTGATACTCGTCCTCCCAGTGCGAGTCGGCGACGATGCCGCCGCCGCCCCAGCAACTGACCTGGCCGTCCCTGACCAGCAGGGTGCGGATGGCGATCGAGCTGTCCATCTCGCCGCGCACGTCGAGGTAGAACAGGCTGCCGCAGTAGATGCCGCGTCGGCTCGGTTCCAGCTCGTCGATGATCTGCATGGCGCGAATCTTCGGCGCGCCGGTGATCGAGCCGCCGGGGAAGCTGCCTTCCAGCAGGTCGAGGGCGTCCTTGCCCGGCGCCAGTTCGCCGGTGACGCTGCTCACCAGGTGATGCACGTTGGGATAGCTTTCCAGGGCGAACAGCTCCGGTACCCGTACGCTGCCAGGTTGGCAACTGCGTCCGATGTCGTTGCGCAGCAGGTCGACGATCATCAGGTTTTCCGCGCGGTCCTTGGGGCTGGCCAGCAGCGACGCCGCCAGCGCCATGTCCTCCTCGGGGGTCTTGCCGCGCGGGCGGGTGCCCTTGATCGGCCGGGTTTCCACCTTGCCCTTGCCGAGCTTGAGGAAGCGCTCCGGCGACAGGCTGAGGATCGCGCCGTCGGCCAGTCGCAGGTAGCCGGAGAACGGCGTCGGGCAGGCCTCGCGCAGGGCGCGATAGGCCGGCCACGGCGAGCCGCTGCAAGCGGCCTGGAAGCGCTGGCTATAGTTCACCTGGTAGCAGTCGCCTGCCTGGATGTAGTCCTGGATGCGGCGGATCGCCTGCCGATAGTCGGATGCGCTGATGCTCCGTCGGAATTTTCCCAGAAGCTTGAAGTTGCCGGCCGTGCCTTGCGTTTCCTCGCTGAACAGGGCGATCAGGCGCTGGCGTTCGCGCTCGTCCAATCGCGGGTGGAATACCAGTTGGCTGGTGCCGGCCTGGTGGTCGCTGATCAGCGCCCAGGCATACAGGCCGACGGAGGCCAGCGGCAGGCCCAGGTCATCGCGGGCGTGTTCGCCGATGCGCTCGATGCGCCGACCCAGGTCGTAGGATAAATAGCCCAGCAGACCGCCGGCGAAGGGCAGTTCGTACGGCGCTGGCAGCTGCGCGGGGCCCAGGCTTCCGGCCGCTTCGCGTAGGCGGGCGAAGAAACGGTTGGCCGATTCGTCGGGCAGCGGCGCCAGTTCTGCCAATGGCCAGGCGCTCATAAGGTCATAGCGTCCACGGGTAGCGATGGGGCGACCCGAGTCGAGCATCACCGCACCGGGCGCCTCATGGATGATGGCAAAGAGACAGCCTGGGTCGCTATGGTAGGGCAGGGGGTGAACATGACAACTGGGCATGGAAAGTGGGGGTAGTGGGACAGTCAGGAATTCTAGTTCGCCGGAATCGTCGATCCTAGAGCCATTTCTTCAGTTTACGTAAGAAGGGTGATCTGCTAATTATGGAAATATCCCACGGAGATTTGGCTCCGTACCACAATGATAATGACACAGGGATACAGGCCGTGGATGCAGTACAGGATCCAGCAGCCGGCAGCCTTTCGCGCTCCAGAATAGTGCCGCCTCAGGTGCCAGCCGAATATTCTCTTCGCCCCGCGATCCGCAACCTGCTGGATCGCAATCCCCATTCACGCGTTCTGATGTTTTCCGCACCTGCCGGCTTCGGCAAGACCTGTGCGCTCGCCGCCCTGGCCAGGGAGCGCACTGTAGCAGACCAGGCGGTGGCCTGGCTGTCGCTGGCCGAAGAAGACGACGACCCCGCCCGTTTCTGCCGGCAGCTCATCGAGGCGCTGGGCGAAGCCGTGCCGCAGCTTGGCGACGACGCCCAGACCTACCTGCAGAACACCATGCGGGTCCCGGTGGTGGCGGTGATCGAAAGCCTGCTCGGCGATCTCGATCGCTATGCGCGGCCGTTGCTGCTGGTGCTGGACGACCTGCACCTGGTTAGCAACCCGGACATCTTCACCGGCCTCAACCGCCTGGTGCAGTACGCACCGCCCGGGCTGGTCCTGGCCCTGGGCACGCGTTCGCAGCCGGCGCTGAGCCTGGCTACCTGGCGGGCCAAGGGGCTGTTGCTGGAAATCGGCCTCGAGGAGCTGCGCCTCGGCTTCGAGGAAACCCGCGAATACCTCGAGCGCAGCGGTCTCTATCTGGACGAGCCCTGCCTGAAGGCGCTCTATGGCCAGACCGAAGGCTGGGTGGTGGGCGTGCATCTCGTCAGCCTGTGGCTGCGCCAGCAACCGCAGGTGCAGGAAATGGCCCTGCTCGACGGCGACAAGCAGGCGGTCAGCGCCTATCTGCTGGCGGCGGTCTTCGAACGCTTGCCTGGCGACCTGCAGGAAGCGCTGCTGGCCCTTGGCGTTGCCAGCCAATTGAGCGGCGACCTGGCCAACGCCCTGACCGGGCGCCAGGACGGCCAGGCGCTGCTGGAGCGCCTGGAGTCCATGCAGTTGTTCCTCCTGCCGCTGGATCGCGAACGCCAGTGGTATCGCTTCCACCTGCTGTTCGCCGACTTCCTCCGCAACCGCCTGCGCGACTCCGATCCGGACCGTTTCAAGCAACTGCATTTCAACGCCAGCCTGTGGTTCACCAACCACCACATGCCGACGTTCGCCATCGAGCATGCCTGTGCGGCGGAAGACCCGGAGATGATCGCCGCGCTGGTCGACGGATGCGGACTGGAGCTGATCAACCGCGGCCAGCTCAGCCTGATCTACCGTTGGCGCAAGCATGTGCCGGACGAAATCGCCGAGCGCTATCCGATCCTGGTCCTTACCGATGTCTGGTCGCGGGCCAGCGACCTCAGCCTGGGCGAGGCCAACCGGATCATCGACGAACTGCTGGCGCGCTGGGGGGAGAGCCGCGGCGACGGGCCGATGGGCGACCAGTACCTCTCCGCGCTGGCGGTGAAGGCGGTGGTGGCGTTGCAGAAGGACGATCTGGAACTGTGCATCGCCCTGGCTCGCCGGGTCGAGGTCCAACTCGGGCAGAACGCTGCCTTCCTCGAAGTGGCGGTGTTGATCACCGCCGCGCTGGCCCAGGTGGTCCGTGGCCAGGGCGACCAGGCGCGGCGCCTGCTGGGGCTGGCGCAGCAGCGCAATCATTTCCTCGAAGGGCGCTACCTGGACATGCAACTGGCCAACGTCGAGGTGATCCTCGCACTCGAGCAGGGCCAGGTGAAGCAGGCGCAACTGCTCATCGAGCGGCTCCGCCAGCGTGCCCGGCCGCTGTTCGAGAAGTCCAGGAGCGCGCTGGCGCTGCCGACCATCACCGAGGCCCTGACCGCCTACTACAGGATCGAGCTGGACGGGCTGGAAGAGCGCCTGGGCTGGGCGCTCGGGCATGTGGATGTGATCAATCCGATCGATTTCTATGCCCAGGGACAGATCTGCCTGGCGCGCACCCAGCGCCTGCTGGGACGGCCGAAGGAGGCGCTGGCCAGCCTGGCGGCGATGCAGGCCCTGGCCTCGCGCAATCAGTCGTGGCGCTTCTTCGCCCAGGCCATGGCCGAAGAGATCAACCTGATCCTCCAGGACAGCGGCCCCGACCGCCTGAAGCGCGCCGAGCAGCGGTTGAAGAGCGTGGACTGGAACAAGATGGCGGCACACTACCGCAACATGGCCTTCAACCCGGTCAACTGGTCGCTGGGCGTGAGCCGCGTGCGCCTGTTGCAGGGGCGAGGACATTTCAGCGAGGCGCTGCACGAGATCACTCAGTTGCGCGGCACCTTGCAGCCCGGTTGGCACGGCCTGCAGCGCCTGCGCCTGGATATCCTGGCGGCGCTCAGCTATCAGCGCCTGGGCTACCAGGAACGGGCCAACAGCCTGCTCGGCGAATGCCTGATCAATGCCGAACGGGAAGGGGTGCGCAGCCTCTTCATCGAGGAAGGCGACGGCATTCGCCAGTTGCTCCAGCAACTCGAATCCACCGAGCGCCAGCCGGCGCTACAGACCTTCATTCGCGGCCTGCTCGGCATCTGGCCCGGGCAGGGCGTGCGCAAGCCCCAGGATGCGCTCGAGGAAGGCCTGACGGAGCGCGAGCGCGAAGTGGTCTGCCTGGCCGCACAGGGCCTATCCAACGAAGAAATCGGCCAGCGCCTGTCGCTGGCCCTGGGGACCGTCAAATGGCATCTGCACAACATCTACGAAAAGCTCAAGGTGCGCAATCGCACCCAGGCGATCCGGCGAGCCCGCGAGCTGAGCCTGCTCTGACCATGGGCCATCGCGACGGGGTTCCCGCCAGCACCATCCCGCTGTTGCAGACCAAGTTGTTCCCGCCAGGCGCCGGAGGGCTGCCGCTGTTGCCCCGCCAGGCGCTGATCGACCGCCTGTACGAGGCCCGCGGGCGACGCGCGATGGTGCTCAGCGCGCCGGCCGGCTTCGGCAAGAGCACCATCCTCTGCCAGTTGCGCCTGCGCCTGCTGGAGCAGGGCGCGGCGGTGGCATGGTTGTCCTGCGACGAGACCGACAGCGAACCGCAGCGTCTGATCCAGTACCTGCTGGCGAGCATCCAGCGAGTGGTCCCGGCATTCGGCGGCAATACCGCCAATCTGCTCGGCACCGACGTCGCGGTGCCGCTGGAGGGTATCCTGGATGCCTTCCTCGCCGACCTGCGTCGCCTGGAAGGCCCCTTGTACCTGTTCCTCGACGATTTCCACCGCATCCGCCACGCCGCCTTGCCGCATGGGGTTCGCTACCTGATCGAGAACCTGCCCGATCACGTGCGGGTGGTGGCCTCGACCCGCTTCCGCCCGCGCTTCCTGGTCGACGAGCCGACCCTCAAGCCCTGGACCTTCTGCCTGAGTGCGGAAGACCTGCGACTTTCGCGCGAGGAGAGCGATGCGTTTCTCCTCGACCTCAAGGGGCTGGAGCTGGGCGAGCGCGAGCTGAAGCTGCTGTTCAAGCGCACCGAAGGCTGGATCACGGCGTTGCACCTGGCGGCCCTGGCCCTCAGTCGCAATACCGACCGGGAAGGTTTCCTCCGCGGGCTCTCCGGGACCGAGCGGAACATCGCCGACTACCTGGCGGAAGACGTGCTGGCCAGCCTGCCCGCCGACCTGCAGCTGTTCCTCGACCAGACCTCGGTGCTCGACGAGTTCAATGCGGAACTGTGCAATGCGCTGACCGGACGTCGCGACGGCCTGGACATGCTCATGCGCCTGCAGAACGAGCAGTTGTTCGTCATCGCCCTGGACGACCAGCGCGAATGGTTCCGCTACCACCATCTGTTCGCCGAGTTCCTCCAGGGGCGGCTGTCCCGGCATGCCGATCCGACCCCGTTGCTGCATGCGGCGGCGCGCTGGTGCGAGGGGCGCGACCTGGCCGACCGGGCGATCAAATACGCCCTTCGCGCCCGCGACTACCTGTTCGCCGCCGAGTTGCTGGAGCGCCAGGGCGCGCGCCTGATCGCCGGTAACCGGGTGTACGGCATCCTCGGCATGCTCAACGGCATTCCCGCCGAGGTGATCCGCGAGCATCCGGTGTTCCAGATCTTCTACGCCTGGCAACTGGCGTTCGAGCAACGCTTCGCCGAGGCCGAGGCGTTGATCGAGGAGGTCAGCCACCGCCTCTTGCAGGGGCGCGGCAAGGTCATGCACTTCGGGCTCGGCGAGTTGCTCGCCGCCGCCCAGGTGCTCAAGGCCCTGGTGTTGCTCTACCAGGACAAGCTCGAAGCCTGCCTGAAGGTCGCCCGTCACTGGCTGTCCATGGTCCCGAGCAACCAGCCGGTGTTCCGCGCCAGCCTGCTCTGCGTGCAGGCTTCGGCGCATGCGCTGCTCGGCGACTACGCCGAGGCCGCCGGCGCCATCGGTTCCGCGCGGGAGGACCTGAAAGTCGCCGACAGCGAGTACCTGCAGGTGGTGACCAGCCTGATCGAATCTCTGATCTGCAAGGAGAGTGGCGACCTGGAGCGGGGCAGGGCGATCGCCGAGTCGGCGCGCAACCGGGTCGAGCAGGTATTCGGCCGGCGCAGCCGGGTCGGCGGCCCCTTGTCGCTGGCCTATGCCGACCTGCTCTACGAGCAGGACCGGCATGCCGGCGTGCTCGCCGAACTACCGCTGGCGACGGTCTGGCGGGATGTCGCGACGCCGGTGGAACTGCTCAGTCGCGGCCAGTTGGTCATGGCCAAGGCGCGCTTCTTCTCCGGTGCCGCCGAGCAGGGGCTGGCGCAACTCGACGAATGGCTGAGCGGTCTGCTCTCGCCCGGCTACGAGCGTGTCTATGCTCACGCCATGAGCTGCAAGGTGCAGTTCCTGCTGTGGCTGCGCCGTCCGAACGAGGCCGAAAGGGTCTGCCTGCAACTGGAGCGGCATCTTGCCGGGCTCTCCGGCGAGCGGCACGCCGACGCACAGACCGCCCTGGTCCTGGCGGAGGCTCGGCTGGCATTGTCCGAGCGTCACGCGGAACGCGCGCAGAGCAAGCTGGAAAGCTGTCTGGCCGGCTACTCTTCCGCTTACCAGAGGGATCGGCGGCTGCGTTTGTCCTTGTTACTTTCTGTGGCGTATTGGCAGAAAGGTAACAGCGAAAAAGCCATCGGCCTGTTCCTCGCCACGCTCGAGGAAGCCTGGAATCTCGGCTACCGCCGGCTGTTCCAGGACGACGCGTTGTGGCTGTTGCCGATGTGGGAAAGCTGGAGGGAAGCGGAACCCAAGCGTGCCGCGGCCTGGCAGGGGCTGGCCGACCTGCTCCGCGAGCAGTGCCGGAAGCTCTCCGTAGATCCGGAAAGTTTCGATGAAAATCAGGATGTTAGCCATCGCGAGCGGGAAATCCTGCGGCTGGTGGCGGCGGGCTTGTCGAACCGCGATATCGCGCAGGCGGTGCACCTGTCGGAAGCCACCATCAAGTGGCACCTGCACAACCTGTTCGCCAAGCTGGGTGTGAAGAGCAGAACGCAAGCCGTACTAAAGGGTAAAAGCCTGGGACTGCTGAGCGAGGCGTGAGCGGCAGCCGCCATCGCTCCATCCCTTGGATGGGCTGGCGGCGGAAGGGGTGGCCCAGTAGCTTGGAATCCAGGACGAGAGAGCATGAGGCTCTACCGAATCCATGTCCGGGACGCCTAGGGAAGCAGTACCGGACCTGGAGACCGGCGAGATGCCGGTCGATCTGCCGGGGACAGGATGCAAACGGCAGTGCCCTGGGGCAAACCACACCTGAACACTGGAGAAATAACAATGAAAAAGCACCTGTTCCTCGCAACTGCTGTTCTGGCTGCTCCCTTGCTGGCGCATGCCGACCTGAAAGCCATGGACGATGGCGCGCTGTCCGACGTGACCGGCCAGGCAGGCATCAGCATTTCCGGTACTTTCCAGGGCTCCGTCGGGGCCGTGACCTACACCGATACCGACACCAACGGCGGCTCCCTGCGGCTGGAGAACATCAGCCTGCCGGCGCTGACCATCGACGATACCAAGCCGCTGACCATCGACGTCGTCACCACCGATATCGGCGGCAAGTCGACCCAGCAATTGGCCATCGGCCTGCCGGCCATCACCGGCGACGTGACCGTTGGCGCCATCAAGGTGGGCGACACCAGCGCCGCCAGCATCGGCTCGCTGACCGTCTCCGGGCTGAACATGGCCGGTTCCACCATCAAGGTCTGGGGTCACTGATCCAGGAACCGAGTCGAGACGCGAAGACCTCGCCGAGGCATCGGCGGGGTCTTTCTCCGAAAGAGGTACGACGGGGCGATGTTCGAGATTTTGCTGGGAAGTCTGATCGGACTGTTCGGGTTCACCCAGACGGTCGATACCAAGCCGCAACCGCAGGGCACGGTCAACCTCAGCCAGCCTCTGACCCCCAATGGACCCTACCGCGAATCGGTGCAACTGGAGCCGATGAGCCAGTTGCAGTTCCGCAACGTCATCCGCCAGGCCTATGACTACAGCTGCGGCTCGGCGGCGCTTACCACGCTGCTGGACTACTACCTCGGGCGCAACCTCGAGGAACGCCAGGTCATGGAAGGGCTGCTGCGCTATGGCGAGGCCGATAAGATCGTGCAGCGCCGCGGTTTCTCGCTGCTCGACATGAAGCGCTACGCCGCTGCGCTGGGCTACAAGAGCGGTGGTTTTCGCGCCGAGTTCAGCGACCTGGACGCTCTCGAGCATCCGGCGCTGGTCCCCATCCACTATGCCGGCTTCAAGCATTTCGTGGTGGTGCGCGATGTCTACAACGATCACGTCTTCGTCGCCGATCCGGCCTTGGGCAACATCAGCTTCACCCGGACGCGCTTCGAGGAAATCTGGGACCAGAACGTCCTGTTCGTGATCTTCCCGAGTGGGCAGGAGCCCCGCAACGCGCTGGCGCTGAACGATCGCGACATGCGCCTGGTGGACGACCGCACCGTCAGCCTGCTGGCGTTCCGCGAGTTTCCGCAGATCAACAAGATCACTGAAAACCAGGTCCGTGAGCTGGGCACTGGTGGCGACGTCATACACCTGCGCACCAAGTAGCAGATACCCAAAAACAAGAACAATCTCTGGGGATAGCGCCATGAGAATCAGGGGGTACACATGCGCGGCGGCGCTGATGCTGTCTATCAGCGGTTTGTCCGTTGCCGAGGAAGCCTCGGTCGACCAGGCCCGTGACGCGCTGGCCAAGAAGAATGACGATGCCGACAGCGCCAAGGCGCTGGAGGAAGTCTTCCAGGCCGCCGAGAAGAGCTACACCTTGCTGAAGAAGGGCGAGCGGACCCTGACCTACGGTTTCGACTACGCGCTGGTGCGCGACCAGCGGCTGACCCTGGTGCCGCTGACCAAGACCAGCGGCGGCACGCAGATCTACGGCCTCGCCGGCCGGCAGAGCCAGTCCCAGCACACCTTCACCAACTCCTTCACCTTCGACTACGGGATCTGGGACAACCTCACCTTCAGTTTCCGCCTGCCGCTGGTAGCCAAGTACGACACCGAGATGGATACCCACGCCTACAGCCTCGGCGACGTTTCCGCGACCTTGCGCTGGCAGCCCTGGGCGGCGGTGCGCGGGCGGCCGGTCACCACGCTGTATACCACCATCGGCCTGCCGACCGGCGACAGTCCCTACAAGACCAACCTGGACAAGGACATCTCCACCGGCAACGGCTACTACAGCCTGGGCTTCGGCGCGAACATGTCCTATGTGATCGACCCGGTGGTCCTCTACGGCTCGCTCGGCTACACCTGGAACCTGCCGGTGGACGACGTGCACCAGACCCTGGCCGACAACTCCCAGCTGGAGAAGGTCTCGCCCGGCAACACGATCAACTTCAACATGGGCATGGCCTACGCGCTGTCCTACGACGTCTCGCTGGCGACTTCGTACCAGATGGCCTACACGCTGAAGAACCGCTACCACACCACTGCCGGTACGTTCGAGTCGTCCGAACAGACCAGTAGCATCATGAACTTCTCGCTCGGCTTGCGGACGTCACCGGACTACATCGTCAACGTCAACGCCGGTTTCGGCCTCACGGAAGACTCGCCGGATGTACTGCTGGGGTTATCCGTACCCCTCGATATCAAAGGGCTGAAGGCCCAGTAACCCGCGAGCGAGGCCTGTTATGAAGATGCGCATTGCGCCGCTCTGGCTGGCGCTGGCAGGGGTGTGCCTGGCCTGGATTCCGCCGGCCGGCGCGCAGATGGCCAACGACCTGACCATCGGCAACCCGAAAGCCATGGCCCTCGGCAACGCCGTGACCGCCGACGAGACCGGCATCGATTCGGTGCACTACAACCCGGCGGCGCTGACCAAGATGAAGGGCCGCCAGGCGACCGTGAAGCTGCTCACCGGGGTGATGGACATCCGCGCCGGCTTCAAGGCGCCGCCGAACTACGGCGAAGGCACCTTCGGCCTGCGCGACGACCCGGTCGCCAACAGCCACAGCCGGACCCTGACCCCGACCATGTACCTGCCCGGCCTCGGCGGCATGACCGACGTGCCGTTGCTGGTGGCGCCGCTGGCCGGGATCTCGATCAACCCGCCGGGTTCCAAGTTCACCTTCGCCACCAACGTCTACACCCCGCAAGCGCTGGGCTACAGCCGCGATTCCGATAGCGATCCGGCGCGCTACCAGGGACGCGAGGTGTCGTTGCAGCGGCTCACCTACTTCTCGCCGACCCTGGCCTACCAGGTCAACGACGAGCTGTCGGTCGGCCTGTCGGTGGGTTTTTCCCACCAGGCAGTAGCGTTGAACGAGGATTTCCGGGCGCCGAACCAGTTGCTCGGGCTGTTGCAGCAGACCAAGGAGATCGGTTGCCTGCCGGGAATGCAGGAGATCCTCGAGGTGTTCTTCAACGTCTGCGGCGGCAACATCGGTCCGTTCCAGAACCTGGCCAATATCGACCTGGACATGCAGCAGTCGCTGTCGCCCAGCTTCAACCTCGGCGTGCTCTGGGAGCCCACCGACTGGTTCGCCTGGGGCGCGACCTATCAGAGCGAGTCGCGGATGAGGCTCAAGGGTAAGTACCGGGTTGACTACGGCCAGGGCTGGCAGGGTTTCTGGACCGGGGTGCACAAGTCGCTCGGTGGTGCGATCCTCGGCCAGATGTTCCCCTACGGGAACGTCGATGAAGAGCATGGCAACGCCACGATGAACATGGTCTATCCGGATGCCTTCTCCACCGGCGTGAAGCTGCGCCCGTTCAAGAAGTGGCAATTCAACTTCGACCTGAAATGGAACGGCTACAGCGACTGGAACGAGTTCAAGATCGAGTTCGACCGCGAGCTCGACCTGCTGCGCATCGCCAAGTACCTCGACTCGAAGGACGCCACCAGCCACAGCATCACCCTCGACCGCGGCTACCGCGATACCTGGAGCTGGGCCATGGGCGTGCAGTACGACGTCAACGACCGTTTGCAGCTGCGCGCCGGCTACGAATACCGGCCTTCGGCGATCCCCAAGGGCCAGGCGGACATCCTGGTGCCGATCGGCGATGCCAATCTCTACGGCCTGGGGCTGGGCTACCAGTGGGACAAGGACACGGTGATCGATGTCGGTTTCAACTACTTCGTCACCAAGCAGAGCGTCAAGGCCGATACCAGCTGCAACCTGAACTGCACCGGGCTCGACAACCTGGTGTACAACCCCTACGCGGGACTGGACGTGGACACCACGGTGAAGGCCTATATTTTCGCCATGACCTACCGTACGACCTTCTGAGGGCTGGAGCATGATGCGCGCATCCATCGTACTTTGCGTCTTCTCCCTGGCGCTGCCGGCATCTTCGCCGGGCTGGGCCTCCGGCGGGCGCTACCTGACCTGGGTGGACGACAATGGCGGGGTGCACAACACCTTCGTCGACGGCCAGTTCGACCGCCAGCAGCGCCAGGCGCGGCAGCGCATCGGCCAGAGCGACCAGGCGCGGGTGCTGAACAAGGCGGACAACGCCACGCAGTGGCCGGGGAACAGCAGCGGAGGGGAGAGCAAGCGTCGCTACTACACTTGGATCGATGCCAACGGCAACGTGCAGAACAGCTTCTATGCCGGCGCCCAGGTCGCCGGCCAGCGCGCCGACTATGTCCTGCCCAACGGCGAGCACTCCGCCGAATACATCGATGCCGAGGCCTTCGAGGGCAAGGGTTTCGTTCGCAGCGAGAACGGCAGTCCCTACTACACCTGGGTGGACGAGAAGGGCCGTATGCACAACTCGCAGATCCCGCCCGAGGAGCGCGCGGCGCGCTTCAAGCGGGAGGCCGCGCCTTCGTCGCAGATCGCCTTCACCGAGGGCCGGCAGATCGAGTTCAAGCAACGTCCGACGGCGTTGCCCGGGCTGGATGGCGCCGGCCAGCAGAGCGATGCGCTGAAGGCTTTGCTCAAGGGCACCGAGATGACCATCGACGATCTCTACCAGGACCTGCAACGGCGCTGCTGCGAGCAGATCGCCGAGAGCGACTTCACCGAGCTGGATGCCGACGAACCGCGCTACGAGGAGTTGAACCGCTTCTCGCCGAGCTTCGACTTTCCCATGGGCAGGAGCTTCTACGCGGCGATCCGGCTGCCGCGCTCTCAGGGTGTCTACGGCCTGCGCATCCGCAGTTTCGCCAACCGCCAGGTGGTCTACCCGTCGCTGCTGTTCCTCGACGAGCACAAGCGGCCGACCCGGCTGGTCAGCGACGCGGTGTACAAGCTGAACCCGGAAACCTGGTATCGCTACGCTTTCATCGAGGGTACGGTGCCGGTGCGAGCCAATCGCGGCGAGCGCTACGTGCTGCTGCTGACTACCGACGAGGACCGCTCGCTGCAAACCCTCGACAACAAGCCGTTCAAGCGTCCGCTGCAGGACCTGGCGGTGAACGAGGCGGGCATGCAGGTACATGAGCACGCCCGGCAGGGCGGCTTCGAGCTGGCCGTGGTGCGTTGAAATCCGAGACATGAAAAAGCCCGGCCGGAGCCGGGCTTCTTCATACCGGAAGCACGTCAGCCCTGGTGCTGCTGGACGTGGCCGAACAACTGCTGGGAGAAGCGTACGCGCTCTTCCGCGGACTCTTCGATGCCTTTCGCCTTGAGTTCTTCCAGTCGCGCCTCGACGGCGTGGCAGCGGTGCACCAGGCCGCTGTCGTTGGCGATCTGGATGTTCAGGCCCGGGCGGGCGTTGAGTTCGAGGATCAGCGGGCCTTTCTCCTGGTCGAGAACCATGTCCACGCCGATGTAGCCGAGGCCCGACAACTCGTAGCAACCGGCCGCCAGCTTCATGAAGCCGTCCCAGTTCGGCAGTTGCACGCCGTCCACCGCGTTGGTGGTGTCCGGGTGCTTGGCGATCTTGTTGTTCAGCCAGGTGCCGCGCAGGGTGACGCCGGTGGCCAGGTCGACGCCCACGCCGATGGCGCCCTGGTGCAGGTTGGCCTTGCCGCCCGACTGCCGGGTCGGCAGGCGCAGCATGGCCATCACCGGGTAGCCCATCAGTACGATGATGCGGA
This sequence comes from Pseudomonas sp. YA1, assembly GCF_058680555.1. Lineage (NCBI taxonomy): Bacteria > Pseudomonadati > Pseudomonadota > Gammaproteobacteria > Pseudomonadales > Pseudomonadaceae > Pseudomonas > Pseudomonas sp. YA1. Next base: position 164,628 of record NZ_JBZWBG010000010.1, on the reverse strand, counting down.
TGTCCGGCACACCTTCGTAGCTGATGCTCTTGAAGATCTGGTCGGGGGTCACCCGGTACTCGATCAGCACGCGGTCGCGATGGCCGCCGAGGGAGTAGAGGCCGGAGAGGATGCTCGAGATGTGGTGCTCGATCTCCTCGTGGCTGACGATCTTCCCCGACACGGTCTTGTAGCGGCCCTCGAAACGGTCGGCGATCACCATGATGCCGTCGCCGCCGGCGCCCTGCGCCGGCTTGATGACGAAATCGTTGTGCTCGCCGATGATCTCGTTGAGCTTGTCGATGCCTTTCTCGGTCTCGATGATGCCGTACATCTCCGGCACGTGGATGCCGGCCTCGAGCGCGCGTTCCTTGGTGATGATCTTGTCGTCCACCACCGGATACAGGTGCCGCTTGTTGTACTTCAGGACGTAATCGGCATTGCGTCGGTTGATGCCCATCACGCCTTTCGCGGTCAGGTCTTTCCAGGTCTTCCAGATCGACATGGTTCAGTCCTTGAGCAGGGCCTTGAAGCGGAACAGCTCGGTCAGGCGGTAGCCGCGGTAGCGGCCCATGGCGAGCATGAAGGCGACCAGGATCAGCAGCACGGCCGGGAAGGTGAAGATGAAGTACACCAGTTCCGGGATGCGCATGAGGATGTGCGCCAGCGATGCCGCGAAAAGGGTGCCGATGGCCACCTTCATCGCATGGCCGCCGCCGCGCTCTTCCCAGGTGATCGACAGGCGTTCGATGGTCATGGTCAGGATCACCATCGGGAACAGGGCGATCGACAGGCCGCTCTCGAAGCCGAGCTTGTGGCTGAACAGGCTGATCACCGCGATCATCACCACCACGAAGGTCAGCACCACCGAGAGGCGCGGCAGCATCTGCAGCTTCAGGTGCTCGAGATAGGAGCGCAGCGACAGGCCCAGGGCGGTGATCACGGTGAACAGGGCGATACCCCATTGCAGGCCGGTCTCGCGGAAGGCCAGGGCGATCAGCACCGGGGTGAAGGTGCCGAGGGTCTGCAGGCCGATCAGGTTGCGCAGGATCAGGATCACCAGCACGCCGATCGGGATCATGATCATGATCTGGAAGGTCTGCTGGGTGGACAGCGGCAGGCCGTACAGGGAGTACTCGAGGAAGGCCGCCTCGGTGTTCTCGTCGGACAGCTTGGCCAGGCGGATGGCATTCATCTCGCTGCTGTTCAGGCTGAAGCTGACCTGGGCCTTCTTGCCGCCGTCGATGGTCATCAGCGGCTCATCGCCAAGCCACCAGATCAGGCGATCGGAGGGCAGGCCCTGTTCGCCGGTGACCACGTTGAAATACAGCCAGTTCTCGCCGTTGAAGCTGCGCAGCCACAGTTCCGGGCTCTGTTGCAGGTCGGCGACCAGGCGGATGGTGTGGACCCGCTCCATCGGCACGTGGGCGATGGACAGCAGGGTCTCGACGATATGCGCTTTCTTTTCCAGGCTGGTGTCGCCAGCCATCAGCAGCTTGACGTTGTCGTCGTTGCCGTTGTTGGCGCGCTTGATGGCTTCGCTGACGAAGGTCTCGACGTCGGCCGAGTGCTGGCGAATGGGGGCCAGCAGGGCTTCTGCGGCGATCTTCTCCGGGCCTTCCAGGGGCAGGCTGTCGCGGAAGATCGGGCCTTTCTCCTTGGTCTTCTCGCCGGTGTAGCGCTTGGTCAGCACCAGGCGGTAGTACAGGGTCTGCTTGCCGTTGGCGCGGCGGGCGGACCAGGTCACCTTGCGATTGCCGTCGGCGCGATTGATGCTGACGCCGTAATTGTTGGAGACGAAGCTTTCGTTGAGGCTGACGTAGTCCTGGCTCAACGGCGGAACGAACATCTGCACCTTGACCGGGGTTTTCGGCGTGGCGACGAAGTCGACCTTGGCATCGATGTTCCAGAGGTCATCGGTTTCGGCTTCGGTAACGGGAATACCCTGGACGAAAATCTGATAGGCGGTGATCGCCACACCCAGGGTCAGCAGGATGGCGATCAGGACTTTCAGATGCAGGTTGAGAGAGCGCATGTCGTTTACTCAGCAGGTTTTGCATCAGGTTTGCAGCCGGGTTTCCCGGCCGAGTATTTCAAACTCGGATCGACCAGTGCGTCGAATTTCTTCAAGGCCTCCGAGCCGATCAAAAGCGGGTATTGGAATGCACTTCGGTCGGTCAGGTTCACTTCGATGGTGCGAATCGCCTTGCCCATGCAGACCTGCAGCTCGATCACCGGACGGGCGGTATAGGCCTTGCCCTCGTCGGGGTTGAAGTCGCCGTGGCGGCGCTTGATCTTGCTGATCCGCGCCAGGGGCTTCTCGATCGGGGTGTCGTCGGCGTTGTCGGTGGCCAGGTAGAAGCGCACCCAGGTTTCGCCGTCGCGCTTGAAACGCTTGATGTCGCGGGCGCTGAGGGAGGCGGTCTTGGCGCCGGTGTCGAGCTTGGCGGCCAGCTGGATGTCCGGGTCGTTGATGCGCGCGTATTCGTTCAGGCCGTAGACCGTCTTTTCGGCGGCTACGCTCAGGCCTGGTACGGCGATGAATAGGCAGAGCAGGGGAGCTAAGGGCTTGAGTTTCATAAGTCCTGGTTGGTGTCGCGTTCGGCGGGTCGATCTTGCGATCGCTGTCCAGTCCGTGACGGAAAACCCTGCGTCATCGACCTGCGCTCGGCAGGCCGGGCATGCCGGGCGCCCCGCCAGGCGCATGCGGGCCGCATTCTATCACGCGGTTTTTCGGCAGCGACAGCCGCTTATACCACTTGGTCGGGGTTTTGCCCCTGGGATGAAACGAAATTCCATCCAGGGGCTCGAAGCGTTACCGGAAGCGGGCAAGGGACCTTGGCGGTGCCGAGCCGCTGGCCCCGGAGCGGTTATTTGAAGCGCCGTTCCACGCCTTTTTCGACGAGGATCTTTGCGGAAATCTCCTCCACCGAGAAATGCGTGGAGTTGATGTAGGCGATGTTTTCGCGGCGGAACAGGCTTTCGACCTCGCGTACCTCGAATTCGCACTGGGCGAAGCTGGCGTAGCGACTGTTGGGCTTGCGTTCGTTGCGGATCGCGGTGAGGCGGTCGGGGTCGATGGTCAGGCCGAACAGCTTGTGCTTGTACTGCTTGAGGGCGTTCGGCAGTTGCAGGCGCTCCATGTCCTCTTCCGTCAACGGGTAGTTGGCGGCGCGGATGCCATACTGCAAGGCCATGTACAGGCAGGTGGGCGTCTTGCCGCAGCGCGAGACGCCGACCAGGATCAGGTCGGCCTTGTCGTAGTAGTGGGTGCGGGCGCCGTCGTCGTTGTCGAGGGCGAAGTTCACCGCCTCGATGCGATCCATGTAGTTGGAGTTGTGGCCGATGGAGTGGGACTTGCCGACCGAATAGGACGAGTCGGCCGAAAGCTCCTGTTCCAGAGGCGAAAGAAAGGTGGCGAAGATATCGATCATGAAACCGTTGGATTGCGCCAGGACCGCCCGGATGTCGCGGTTCACGATGGTATCGAAGATGATCGGGCGGGCCCCGTCCGACTCGGCAGCATTATTGATTTGCTGTACCATGGCGCGCGCTTTTTCTTCGGTATCGATGTACGGTCTCGTCAGTTTGACGAAGCTGATGTTCTCGAACTGTGCCAGAAGGCTTTGGCCCAGGGTTTCGGCGGTGATACCGGTGCCGTCCGAGATGAAGAATGCGGTTCGTTTCATTTGCACCGAAAGCCTTAAGGTAGGAACGATTCTTGGCTATGATAGGCCGCGCGTTGTCAGAGGCCTTTCTGTCGCAGCATTGTCACTTATTTCTAAGGGCCAGGCCAGAATCCAGCGGAGCTGCTCCTGGCCCCGCTTGAGCTTTTCCAATTCAATAGTGGAGAGATCACCTTGGTAGAGTACGTAGTTTCCCTCGATAAGCTCGGCGTCCATGATGTAGAGCATGTGGGGGGCAAGAACGCATCCCTCGGCGAGATGATCAGCAACCTGGCCGGTGCCGGCGTTTCCGTACCCGGCGGATTTGCCACCACCGCCCAGGCCTACCGTGACTTCCTCGAGCAGAGTGGCCTCAACGACCGTATCCACGCGGCCCTGGACGCCCTGGACGTCGACGACGTCAACGCCCTGGCCAAGACCGGCGCGCAGATCCGCCAGTGGGTGATGGAAGCCGAGTTCCCGGCCCGTCTCGACAGCGAAATCCGCCAGGCCTTCGCCGCCCTGGCCAACGGCAACGACAACCTCGCCGTGGCAGTGCGTTCCTCCGCTACCGCCGAAGACCTTCCGGACGCCTCGTTCGCCGGCCAGCAGGAAACCTTCCTCAATATCCGCGGCGTGGACAATGTGATCCGCGCAGCAAAAGAGGTCTTCGCCTCCCTGTTCAACGACCGCGCCATCGCCTACCGCGTGCACCAGGGCTTCGACCACAAGCTGGTCGCCTTGTCCGCCGGCGTGCAGCGCATGGTCCGCTCGGAAACCGGCACCGCCGGGGTGATGTTCACCCTGGACACCGAATCCGGCTTCCGCGACGTGGTCTTCATCACTGGTGCCTACGGCCTGGGCGAGACCGTGGTCCAGGGCGCGGTGAACCCCGACGAGTTCTACGTCCACAAGCCGACCCTGGAAGCCGGGCGTCCGGCCATCCTGCGCCGCAACCTGGGTAGCAAGGCGATCAAGATGATCTACGGCGACGAAGCCAAGGCCGGTCGCTCGGTCAAGGTGGTGGACGTCGATCGCGCCGATCGCGCCCGCTTCGCCCTGAGCGACGCCGAGGTCACCGAGCTGGCCAAGCAGGCCATGATCATCGAGAAGCACTATGGCCGCCCGATGGACATCGAATGGGCCAAGGACGGTGACGACGGCAAGCTGTACATCGTCCAGGCACGCCCGGAAACCGTGAAGAGCCGCGCCAGCGCCACGGTCATGGAGCGCTACCTGCTGAAAGAGAAGGGGACCGTCCTGGTGGAAGGACGTGCCATCGGCCAGCGCATCGGTGCCGGTCCGGTCAAGGTGATCAACGACGTGTCGGAAATGGACAAGGTCCAACCGGGTGACGTCCTGGTCTCCGACATGACCGACCCGGACTGGGAGCCGGTGATGAAGCGCGCCAGCGCCATCGTCACCAACCGCGGCGGGCGCACCTGCCACGCGGCGATCATCGCTCGCGAACTGGGCATCCCGGCGGTGGTCGGTTGCGGCAATGCCACCCAGATCCTGCAGGATGGCCAGGGGGTGACCGTTTCCTGTGCCGAAGGCGATACCGGCTTCATCTTCGAAGGCGAACTCGGTTTCGATGTGCGCAAGAACTCGGTCGACGCCATGCCCGACCTTCCGTTCAAGATCATGATGAACGTCGGCAATCCCGATCGCGCTTTCGATTTCGCCCAGTTGCCGAACGAAGGCGTGGGCCTGGCCCGCCTCGAATTCATCATCAACCGCATGATCGGCGTGCACCCCAAGGCGTTGCTGAACTTCGCCGGCCTGCCGGCGGACATCAAGGAAAGCGTGGAGAAGCGCATCGCCGGCTATCCCGATCCGGTCGGCTTCTACGTCGAGAAGCTGGTGGAGGGCATCAGCACCCTGGCCGCGGCGTTCTGGCCGAAGAAGGTCATCGTGCGCCTGTCCGACTTCAAGTCCAATGAGTACGCCAACCTGATCGGCGGCAAGCTCTACGAGCCGGAAGAAGAGAACCCGATGCTCGGCTTCCGTGGCGCCTCGCGCTACATCAGCGAGTCGTTCCGCGACTGCTTCGAGCTGGAGTGTCGTGCGCTGAAGAAGGTCCGCAACGAAATGGGCCTGACCAACGTCGAGATCATGGTGCCCTTCGTGCGCACCCTGGGCGAGGCGAGCCAGGTGGTCGAGCTGCTGGCCGGGAACGGCCTGAAGCGCGGCGAGAACGGACTGAAGGTCATCATGATGTGCGAACTGCCGTCGAACGCCCTGCTGGCCGACGAGTTCCTTGAGTTCTTCGATGGCTTCTCCATCGGTTCCAACGACCTGACCCAACTGACCCTGGGCCTGGATCGCGATTCCGGCATCGTTGCCCACCTGTTCGACGAGCGCAATCCGGCGGTGAAGAAGCTGCTGGCCAACGCCATCGCTGCCTGCAACAAGGCCGGCAAGTACATCGGCATCTGCGGCCAGGGTCCGTCGGACCACCCGGACCTGGCCCGCTGGCTGATGGAGCAGGGCATCGAGAGCGTCTCGTTGAACCCCGACTCGGTGCTGGATACCTGGTTCTTCCTCGCCGAGGGTCAAGACCAGGCCTGATCGGTCCTCGCTGTATCCGGAAAGGGCGGGTAACACCGCCCTTTTTCGTGCCTCCTGTACAAGACAAGCATGCAAAGCAGTAGTCGCCTCTTTCCTGTCGCCCTGGTCAGCGCCGAATTGCGCGCCGACCTTACCGAAGACATCTACCGCCTGAAGCCCGGCAACAGCCCCGATGCCAGCGTCGAGCTGGTCGTAACCCGGCTCGGACAGCAGGCCGCCGGCGAGCGGCGCGGACCGCCTGTGATCCTCCTGCACGGGAGTTTTTCCAACCGCCGCTTCTGGTACTCGCCGCGTGCGCTCGGATTAGGTCCTTACCTGGCGCGGGCGGGGTTCGATGTCTGGCTGCCGGAAATGCGCGGCCATGGCCTGTCGATTCGCAACGATGGTTACCGGGACAACCGGGTCGCCGACTACGCGCGCTACGACCTGCCGGCGCTGGCCTCCTTCATCCACGAGCAGTGCGGGCAGCCGGCGCACTGGATTGGCCACTCCCTCGGTGGGGTGGTGCTGGCGGCGGGACTGGGCGGGGGCTACCTGGACCAGGCACGGATCGCTTCCGTGGCGTTGTTCGGTAGCCAGGTCAGCACCGCGCACTGGCTGTTCAGGTTGCCCATGGCAGGCATCCTCGCGCGCCTGCTGCTGCGCCGCGTCGACGCGCTATCCGGAAGCCGTTGGCGGCAGGGCCCGGAAGACGAGCCGGTCGGCCTGGCGCTGGAGGTCCTGCGTTGGCATGGGCTGTTCGGCCGCTTCGGCGAGCCGGGCAACGACTGGTGGAAGGGGCTCGCCGCAGTCGACGTGCCGCTATTGGCGGTCGCCGGGGCTGGGGACCGGCAGGACCCGTCCTGGGCCTGTCGCAAGTTGTTCGAGCAGTTCGCCTCGTCCGAGCGCGAATACCTGTTGCTCGGACGCGAGGCTGGCTACGCCGAGGACTACGGGCATATCGAGATGCTGATCGGCAAGGCGGCCCAGCTGGAGGTCTGGCCCTTGGTGGAGCGCTGGCTGCGCCAGCGATCGCCGGTGCGCGACGAATCCGCGTGGGGCGAGGCGCTAGACGTATCGGAAGCCGGAATCAGCGGCTAACATGTGACGCAAATGGCGGCTCCGGTCACGCCGGCGCCGCCGGGGCGGGCGGCCGATGATCCTCCGGAGCTGCCCGAGCCGATCCCTTCACCCACAGGAGCTTCCCATGCATTACGTCACTCCCGATCTGTGCGATGCCTATCCTGAGCTGGTCCAGGTCGTCGAACCCATGTTCAGCAACTTCGGCGGCCGCGACTCCTTCGGCGGCGAGATCGTCACCATCAAGTGCTTCGAAGACAACTCGCTGGTCAAGGAGCAGGTCGACAAGGACGGCAAGGGCAAGGTCCTGGTCGTCGATGGCGGTGGTTCGCTGCGCCGCGCCCTGCTGGGTGACATGCTTGCCGAGAAAGCGGCGAAGAGCGGCTGGGAAGGGATCGTCGTATATGGCTGCATCCGTGACGTCGACGTGATCGCCCAGACCGACCTTGGCGTCCAGGCCCTGGCCAGTCATCCGCTGAAGACCGACAAGCGCGGCATCGGCGATCTGAACGTCGCCGTGACCTTCGGCGGCGTCACCTTCCGCCCCGGCGAGTTCGTGTATGCCGACAACAACGGCATTATCGTTTCTCCGCAGGCCTTGAAGATGCCCGAATAGGGCTTTTTAACAGCCGTTCCGGCCCCGGTGACGCAGGCAGCGTCCCGGGGCTTTTTGCTGGAATGAACCCGAGGCGCGCATATGGGTCTCAGGACTGGCTTTAAGGTTGTGCCGCAAGTCCATGAATTGACTGGTGCCGGACTTGTGTTTTTACTGTCGAAATGGTCGTTTTACCAAGGGAAGCGCAATGCAAGCGTACGAGTCGGGTGACGAGCGCGGCTTGATCTATGGCTACGTCCTCAACGGGCGCGGCGGCGGACGCCGTGTCGGACGCAACCAGATAGCGGTGCTCGACCTGCTGCCGGAGGAGAGCCTTTGGCTGCACTGGGACCGCGGCGTACCGGAAGCGCAGGCCTGGCTGCGGGATTCCGCGGGGCTCAGCGAGTTCGCCTGCGATCTGCTGCTGGAGGAGGCGACCCGCCCCCGTTTGCTCGATCTCGGGGCCGAAAGCCTGCTGGTGTTCCTCCGTGGAGTGAACCTGAATCCGGGCGCGGAGCCGGAAGACATGGTTTCGCTGCGGGTATTCGCCGACGCGCGCCGGGTGATCTCGCTGCGCCTGCGGCCGCTGAAGGCGGTGGCCGATCTGCTCGAGGACCTGGAGGCGGGGAAAGGGCCGAAGACGGCATCCGAGGTCGTGTACTACCTCGCGCACTACCTGACCGATCGCGTCGACACGCTGATCAGCGGGGTAGCCGACCAGCTCGATGCTGTCGAGGAGCTGGTCGAGGCGGACGAGCGCGCCAGTCCCGACCAGCACCAGTTGCGTACCCTGCGCCGCCGGTCGGCGGGGTTGCGGCGCTACCTGGCGCCGCAGCGGGACATCTACTCGCAACTGGCGCGCTACAAGCTGTCCTGGTTCGTCGAGGACGACGCCGATTACTGGAACGAGCTGAACAACCGGCTGACGCGGAATCTCGAAGAACTCGAGTTGATACGGGAGCGCATCAGCGTCCTGCAGGAAGCCGAGTCGCGGCGAATTACCGAACGGATGAACCGCACCATGTATCTCCTTGGTATAATCACCGGCTTTTTCCTGCCGATGAGCTTCGTCACCGGCCTGCTGGGCATCAATGTCGGCGGCATTCCAGGGGCGGATGCACCGCATGGGTTCTGGCTGGCCTGCCTGCTGATCGGCGGGGTCGCCACCTTCCAGTGGTGGGTATTTCGTCGGCTGCGCTGGCTCTGACGTGACCTGGGGTGAGGAGAGGGCGTCACTCCCTCGTACAGACATGAGGTGCGCATGCACGATCCGTTCGAAGAGTCCCTGCGGGACCTGCTCAAGGCTTCGGCTCCCCAGCCGGACGACGACGCGCGTCTGGGACGGGTGCTGAAGACCGCCAATCGCCAGGTCGGCGCCGGTGACCTGTTCAGCCTCATGGGGCACTGGCTGCAGGCGCTGATGATCGGCATCAACAACGGTTCGCCGCATCTGGCGCCGGTTTCCCGTATTTCCGCGAAAAACGCATCTTCTGCTGACAAGGCTGAGTGAACATGCAATTCGATATCTGGACCCAGAGCTTGCTGACCGCGATGAACACCCTGTGGGGCAAGCTGGCAGGCTTCATTCCCAACCTGCTCGGCGCCCTGGTGGTCGTTCTGCTCGGCTTCGTCATCGCCAAGCTGCTCGATGCGCTGCTTTCCAAGCTGCTGGCCAAGCTGGGCCTGGACCGGCTGATGGGTGGCACCGGCCTGACCAAGCTGCTGGCCCGGGTCGGTATCCAGGTTCCGGTCTCGACGCTGGTCGGCAAGATCGTCTACTGGTTCGTGCTGCTCGTCTTCCTCGTATCCGCCGCCGAGTCGCTCGGCCTGCAGCGGGTATCCGCCACGCTGGACGTCCTCGCCCTGTACCTGCCCAAGGTGTTCGGCGCGGCCCTGGTGCTGATCGTCGGCGTGCTCCTGGCGCAACTGGTGAACAGCGTCGTGCGCGGCGCAGCGGACGGCGTCGGCCTCGAATACGCGAACGGCCTGGGGCGGATCGCCCAGTGGCTGGTCATCATCATCAGCATCTCGGTGGCGGTGGGGCAGCTCGAGGTCAAGACCGACCTGCTCAACTACATCATCGCCATCGTCCTGATCACCGTCGGCCTGGCCGCTGCGCTGGCCCTGGGCCTGGGCAGCCGCGAGGTCGCCGGACAGATCATTGCAGGAATCTACGTCCGCGAGCTGTATCAGGTCGGACAACAGGTGAAAGTGGGTGACGTTGAAGGCACTATTGAAGAGATAGGTACGGTCAAGACCATCCTGCTGACGGAAGAGGGAGAGCTTGTGTCGCTGGCCAACCGTCTACTGCTCGATCAGCGAGTTACCAGCCGCTGATCCGGGAGAGATAATGGACGTGGCTGCTCTGCAGGGCGGCCCGGCTTACGATATGACTGGCCTGATCTCACTTGAATAAGCCTCACCCCCTGTCACAGCGGTATGACCCACGCCAGCTTTCCGATGAAGAGCTGGTCGAGCGTGCGCACTCGGAGCTGTTCCACGTGACGCGCGCCTATGAAGAATTGATGCGGCGTTACCAGCGCACGCTGTTCAACGTCTGTGCCCGCTATCTGGGCAACGACCGCGACGCGGACGACGTGTGCCAGGAGGTGATGCTGAAAGTTTTGTACGGGTTGAAGAACTTTGAGGGCAAGTCGAAGTTCAAAACATGGCTATATAGCATCACGTACAACGAGTGCATCACGCAGTACCGCAAGGAGCGCCGCAAGCGCCGATTGATGGATGCGCTCAGCCTCGACCCGCTGGAGGAGGCTTCCGAGGAGAAGTCGCCGAAGGTTGAGGAGCGGGGCGGATTGGATCGTTGGCTCGTCCATGTCAATCCGATAGATCGGGAGATTCTGGTTCTTCGCTTCGTCGCGGAACTGGAGTTTCAGGAGATAGCGGATATCATGCACATGGGTCTGAGTGCGACGAAAATGCGCTACAAGCGGGCACTGGACCGCCTGCGCGAAAAGTTTTCAGATGCGACCGAAACATAGTTGGGTAAATATTGTCTCTCTATGCGGGAAGTTCTGATAAACTTGCCACCCAAGTTGTGCGGCTGATTGTTGGACAACTAACTGACCATCAAGATGGGGATTTAACGGATGAAACTGAAGAACACCTTAGGCGTTGTCATCGGCTCGCTGGTTGCCGCTTCGGCAATGAACGCCTTTGCCCAGGGCCAGAACTCGGTAGAGATCGAAGCCTTCGGCAAGCGCTACTTCACCGACAGCGTTCGCAACATGAAGAACGCGGACCTGTACGGCGGCTCGATCGGTTACTTCCTGACCGACGACGTCGAGCTGGCGCTGTCCTACGGTGAGTACCATGACGTTCGTGGCACCTACGAAACCGGCAACAAGAAGGTCCACGGCAACCTGACCTCTCTGGACGCCATCTACCACTTCGGTACCCCGGGCGTAGGTCTGCGTCCGTACGTGTCGGCTGGTCTGGCTCACCAGAACATCACCAACATCAACAGCGACAGCCAAGGCCGTCAGCAGATGACCATGGCCAACATCGGCGCTGGTCTGAAGTACTACTTCACCGAGAACTTCTTCGCCAAGGCCAGCCTCGACGGCCAGTATGGTCTGGAGAAGCGTGACAACGGTCACCAGGGCGAGTGGATGGCTGGCCTGGGCGTCGGCTTCAACTTCGGTGGTTCGAAAGCCGCTCCGGCTCCGGAACCGGTTGCCGACGTTTGCTCCGACTCCGACAACGACGGCGTTTGCGACAACGTCGACAAGTGCCCGGATACCCCGGCCAACGTCACCGTTGACGCCAACGGCTGCCCGGCTGTCGCCGAAGTCGTACGCGTACAGCTGGACGTGAAGTTCGACTTCGACAAGTCCAAGGTCAAAGAGAACAGCTACGCTGACATCAAGAACCTGGCTGACTTCATGAAGCAGTACCCGTCCACTTCCACCACCGTTGAAGGTCACACCGACTCCGTCGGCACCGACGCTTACAACCAGAAGCTGTCCGAGCGTCGTGCCAACGCCGTTCGTGACGTACTGGTCAACGAGTACGGTGTAGAAGGTGGTCGCGTGAACGCTGTTGGTTACGGCGAGTCCCGCCCGGTTGCCGACAACGCCACCGCTGAAGGTCGCGCTATCAACCGTCGCGTTGAAGCCGAAGTAGAAGCTGAAGCCAAGTAATCGGCTGAGCCTCTAAGGAAAAACCCGGCTCAGGCCGGGTTTTTCTTTGCCTGGAAAAAGACCGCTCGTCAGGCGCTCAGGGAAATCGGTTGCGACACGATGTCGCGGGTTACTTCGCCGATCACCAGGATCGCCGGGCTTTTCAAGGCGAAACGTCCGGCGTCCCGCAGTAGCTCGCCGAGGTTGCTGCGGCATTCGCGCTGGTTGCCCAGGGTGGCGTTCTCGATCATCGCCAGCGGCGTATCCTCGGCCATGCCTCCAGCCAGCAGCCCGGCCTGGATCTCCGCGAGTCGGGCGATGCCCATGTAGACCACCAGCGTGGTACCGTTGCGTGCCAGGGCTTCCCAGGCCAGCGGGCTGTCGTCCTGGGTATGCGCGGTCACCAGGGTCACGCCGCGGCTGATGCCGCGGTAGGTCAGCGGTATGCCGCAGGCAGTGGCGCCAGCCAGCCCGGCGGTGATGCCGTTCACTATCTCGCTGTCTATCCCGTGCCGGGCCAGCCATTCGGCTTCTTCGCCGGCGCGGCCGAAGATGCATGGATCGCCGCCTTTCAGGCGCACCACGCTGCGTCCCTGGCGGGCATGCCGCAGCATCAGGCGCTGGATGAAGTCCTGCGGTGTGGAGCGGCAGCCGCCGCGTTTGCCGACCCGGACCAGCCGGGCGGACGGACAGTGCTCCAGTATACTCGGGTTGACCAGATCGTCGACCATCACCACATCCGCGTCCTGCAGGGCGCGAACTGCCTTCAGGGTCAACAGTTCCGGATCGCCGGGACCCGCACCCACCAGCCAGACCTTACCGCTCATCGTCGTTCTCCTCAGGCATTCGCCGCCATGGGCCGGGGGGCCGCCAGCAGTCTCTTGATTTCCGGTACGCAGGAGCCGCAGCCGGTGCCGCAGCCGAACTCGCGCTTCAATCCGTCCAGGTCCAATCCGCGGGCGATGCCGCCGAGCACCGTTTGCTGGCTGACGTTCTGGCAACTGCACAGGGTCTTGCCGCCCGCACCCTGGCTGGGTCGTCCCGGTGCCGCGCCGAGTGGGGCGAGCAGCCAGCGGCGTAGCTCGCTATCGGCCCGGCCGGTAAGCCAGAGCTCTTTCAACCAGTCGCGGGCGAGGGTTTCGCCGGCGAGCCGGACGGCGACGATGCGCCCGTCTTCGAGGCGCACGCGCTTGCCGATGGCGCGCCGGGGGTCGTCGTAGGCGAGGATCGGCCCGTCGAGCAATTCGAGTTGGCGATCTATCCGCTCCAGCAGGTCTGCGCCAGGTGCCTCATGGTGTGCGGCGCTGACCAGCAGGGCGGGGCGCTCGCGTCCGGCGAGACTGAAGCTGGCGTGGTCGAAGACTTCGCACAGCGCACGGAGGGCCTCGAAACGCGCCTGGATATCGGTTTCCACCAGCGCGAACAGGCGCCAGGGCAGTTCGACGGATTCGACCTGAACCCCGGCGTGCTTGAGTTCGGGTTGTTTCGACAGGGGGTCGAACGCCGGCAGGGTCAGGACATTGCAGCCCAGGCCCTTGAGGAAGCGATCGCCCCAGTGCATCGGCAGGAAGGCCTGGCCGGGGCGCACCGAGTCGTCTGCGCTCACCGGCAGGACCAGGGCGCCACGCCGGCTCTTCAGGCGCACGAGCTGCCCGTCCCGCAGTTGGCGGCGGCGCAGTTCCTCGGGATGCAGGTGCACCAGGGCCTCCTCTTCATGGCCGAACAGGCGTGCGCAGGTGCCGGTCCGGCTCATGCCGTGCCACTGGTCGCGCAAGCGTCCGGTATTGAGGGTCAGCGGGTAGCGCGCGTCGCGTTTTTCCTGGGCGGCGCGGTAGGGTTCGGCGACCAGTTGCGCGCGTCCCGAGGCGGTAGGGAAGCGGCCGTCTGCATAGAGCCGTGCGGTGCCTTGCTCCGCGCCAGTGGGAAATGGCCACTGCTGCGGCCCCAGGCGGTCGAGCAGTGCGTAGCTGAGGCCGGAAAGATCGAGGTCGCGGCCGGCGGTAAGCAGCTTGTATTCGTCGAACAGGCTGCGGCTGTCGGCAAAGGCGAACAGGCCGGGTTTAGCGGGACGCAGGTGCCCTTCCAGGCGGCGCGCGAAGTCGCAGACGATGTTCCAGTCCTGGCGTGCTTCCCCGGGGGGCGGAACGGCCCGACGGACATGACTGACCCGCCGTTCCGAATTGGTCACGGAGCCTTCCTTTTCTCCCCAGGATGCGGCTGGAAGCAAAAGGTCGGCGTATTGGCAGGTTTCCGTGCCGGCGAAGGCTTCCTGGACCACCACGAAGGGACAGCGGGCAAGGGCCTCGTGGATCTTGCGCTGGTCCGGCAGCGATTGCGCGGGGTTGGTACAGGCGATCCAGAGCGCCTTGATCCGGCCGTCGTGGACCGCATCGAACAGCTCGATGGCGCTGAGACCGGGGGACGTGGGCAACTGTTCCACGCCCCAGTAGTGCGCCACCTCGGCGCGATGGCCGGGATCGGCGGCTTCGCGGTGGCCGGGCAGCAGGTTGGCCAGGCTGCCGGTCTCGCGACCGCCCATGGCGTTCGGCTGGCCGGTGAGGGAAAACGGCCCGCATCCGGCGCGGCCGATCTTGCCGGTGGCCAGGTGCAGGTTGATCAGCGCGCTGTTCTTGGCGCTGCCGGTGCTGGACTGGTTGAGCCCCATGCACCAGAGCGAAAGGAAGCGCGGCGAACGGCCGATCCATTCGGCGCAGCGCTGCAGGTCGGCGCGGTCGATGCCGCAGATGTCGGCGACGGCGGCCGGGGTGTAGTCGCGCACCAGTTCCTTCAGGTCGGCGAAACCCTCGGTATGCTCGGCGATGAACGAACGGTCGATCCAGTCCTCCCAGAGCAGGATATGCAGGATGCCGTGGAACAGTGCGACGTCGGTGCCGGGCAGCAGCGCCAGGTGCAGGTCGGCCAGCTCGCAGGTGTCGGTGCGCCGCGGGTCGATCACCACGATGCGCATCTCCGGCCGAGCGGCCTTGGCGGCTTCCAGGCGACGGAACAGGACCGGGTGGGCGAAGGCCATGTTGCTGCCGGCGATCAGCACGCAATCGGCGCAGTCGAGGTCTTCGTAGCTGCAGGGCGGGGCGTCGGCGCCCAGGCTGCGCTTGTAGCCGACCACCGCCGAGGACATGCACAGGCGCGAATTGCTGTCGATGTTGTTGGTGCCGACCAGGGCCCGCGCCAGCTTGTTGAAGGCGTAGTAGTCCTCGGTCAGCAACTGGCCGGAGATATAGAAGGCCACGCTGTCCGGCCCGTGTTCGCGAATGGTCTCGGCGAAACGCCCGGCGGCATGTTCCAGGGCACTCTCCCAGTCGCTGCGAGCCCGCGCCATTTGCTTGCCGAGGCGCAGTTGGGGGTACAGCGCGCGGGCCTGGAGGTCGCCGGTCAGGTGCAGGCTGGCGCCTTTGCTGCAGAGTCTGCCGAAGTTGGCCGGGTGCCGCGGGTCGCCTTGCACGCCGAGGATGCGTTCGCCGTCGTGTTCGATCAGGACGCCACAACCCACGCCGCAGTAGCAGCAGGTCGAAGCGGTGGTGCGCAGCGGGGAATCTGTCGACATGCTCGGCTCCTGTTATCGGCGAGAGATCAGGCGCACAGCGCCACGCTGTCCAGGCCGAGCAGCACCCGTCCGTTCTCCACCCGCACCGGGTGGCGATGGGCGCAGCCCTGGTCCGGGGCCACGGCTTCGCCGCTCTCCAGTTCGATCTGCCAGTTGTGCAACGGACAGGCCACTCGCTTGCCGTAGATCAGGCCCTGGGACAGCGGGCCGCCCTTGTGCGGGCAGCGGTCATCGAGGGCGAAGACCTGGTCGTCGGAGGCGCGGAAGATGGCGATGTCGCCTTTCGGGCCGGCGACCACGCGCGAGCCCAGCGGGTTGATTTCATCGAGGGCGCAGATATCCAGCCAGTTCATCGGTTCACTCCGGTAGGGGGAGGGCCGCCGTGGGACGGCCCGGACAAGGGATTCAGACGTTTTCCAGTTGCTTGAGCGGAATCCGTTCGAACTCCTTCTTCAATTGCGGCTGTTCGATGCGCTGCTTCCATGGGTCCTGCTCGAAGGAGAGGGCGAATTGCAGGCGGTCGTTGAGCGCCTTGCGGTTTTCCGCGTCCTCGACCACCGCCTTGCGGATGTGCTCCATGCCGACCCGCTGCAGGTAATGCACCGTGCGCTCCAGGTAGAAGGCTTCCTCGCGGTAGAGCTGGAGGAAGGCGCCGTTGTATTCGCGCACTTCTTCGGCGGTCTTGAGCTTGACGAAGAACTCCGCGACCTCGGTCTTGATCCCGCCGTTGCCGCCGATGTACATCTCCCAACCGGAGTCCACGCCGATGATGCCGACGTCCTTGATCCCGGCCTCGGCGCAATTGCGCGGGCAGCCGGAGACCGCCAGCTTGACCTTGTGCGGCGACCACATGTTGAACAGGTCGTGTTCCAGATCGATGCCCAGCTGCGTCGAGTTTTGCGTGCCGAAGCGGCAGAACTCGCTGCCGACGCAGGTCTTCACGGTGCGGATGGATTTGCCGTAGGCATGTCCGGAGGGCATGTCGAGGTCTTTCCAGATGGCCGGCAGATCGTCCTTCTTCACCCCCAGTAGGTCGATGCGCTGGCCGCCGGTGACCTTGACCATCGGCACCTGGTACTTGTCGGCGACGTCGGCGATGCGCCGCAACTCGGCGGCGTTGGTCACGCCGCCCCACATCCGCGGTACCACCGAGTAGGTGCCGTCCTTCTGGATGTTGGCGTGGGCGCGTTCGTTGATCAGGCGCGACTGCGGATCGTCCTTGGCTTCTCCCGGCCAGGTTGAGATCAGGTAGTAGTTCAGGGCCGGGCGGCAGGTGGCACAGCCGTTCGGGGTCTTCCAGTCCATGAAGCGCATGGCGGCGTCGAGACTGGTCAGCCGGTGTTCGCGAATGGCCTTGCGGATCTGCCCGTGGTTGAGGTCGCTGCAGCCGCAGATGGCCTTCTCGCTCTTCGGCTTGACGTCGGCGGCGCCGCCGACGGTGCTGATCAGGATCTGTTCCACCAATCCCGCGCAGGAGCCACAGGAGCTGGCGGCCTTGGTGTGTTTCTTGACTTCGTCGACGCTGAACAGGCCGTGTTCTTGTATGGCCTTGACGATGGTGCCCTTGCAGACGCCGTTGCAGCCGCATACTTCGGCCGTGTCGGGCATGCTCGCGGCGCTGTTCTGGCCCTGGTGGCCGACATCGCCGAGGGCGTTCTCGCCGAACATCAGGTGGTCGCGGATCTGCGCGACGTTGTGGTTCTCGCGGATCTGCCGGAAGTACCAGCCGCCGTCGGCGGTGTCGCCGTAGAGACAGGCGCCGACCAGTACATCGTCCTTGATCACCAGCTTCTTGTAGACGCCGCCGATGGGGTCGGAAAGGGTGATGGTCTCGCTGCCTTCGCCGCCGATGAAGTCGCCGGCGGAGAACAGGTCGATACCGGTCACCTTGAGCTTGGTCGAGGTCACCGAGCCCTGGTAGCGGGCGTAACCGAGATGAGCCAGGTGGTTGGCGCAGACCTTGGCCTGCTCGAACAGCGGCGCAACCAGGCCGTAGGCGATGCCACGGTGGTTGGCGCATTCGCCGACCGCATAGATGCGTGGGTCGTAGGTCTGCAGGGTGTCATTGACCAGGATGCCGCGGTTGCAGGGGATGCCCGCGCTTTCGGCCAGCTCGGTATTGGGGCGGATGCCGGCGGCCATTACCACCAGGTCGGCGGGAATCACGTCGCCGTCGTTGAACTGCACGGCACAGACCCGGCCGCTGCCGTTGTCCATCAGTTCCTGGGTCTGGGTGTTCAGGCGGAAGCGGATGCCGCGGGCTTCCAGCGCGCCTTGCAGGAGTTTGCCGGCGGTGCGGTCCAGTTGGCGTTCCAGCAGCCAGTCGGAGAGGTGCACGACGGTCACGTCCATGCCGCGTTGCTTGAGGCCGTTGGCCGCCTCCAGGCCGAGCAGGCCGCCGCCGATCACCACCGCGTGGCTGTGGGTCCGGGCGCAGTCGATCATGGCCTGGGTGTCGGCGATGTCGCGGTAGCCGATCACGCCCTGCAGGCGATTGCCGGGTATCGGCAGGATGAAGGGGACCGAGCCGGTGGCCAGCAGCAGGCGGTCGTACTCGGCCTCGCTGCCGTCCGCGGCGACCACCCTGCGGCGGACCCGGTCGATCTGCACCACCTTGCGGTCGAGGAGGAGCTTGATGCCGTTTTCCGCATACCAGTTGAGGTCGTTGAGGACGATTTCCTCGAAGGTCTGCTCGCCGGCCAGTACCGGGGACAGCAGGATGCGGTTGTAGTTGGGATGGGGCTCGGCGCCGAACACCGTGATGTCGTAGAAGTCCGAGTTGAGCTTGAGCAGTTCTTCCAGGGTACGGACCCCGGCCATGCCGTTGCCGACCATCACCAGCTTGATCTTCTTCATGCGGAGTAGCTCCTGCATAAGGTTGGCGCAAACAAAAAAGGCGTCCCGCTGTTGCCAGCAGGACGCCTTTGTCCAGGTCCCGTTCGGTCGGGAAACGCCGCCTCGTCGTTGAGGCAGGCGCTTTGTTGTCGATTGTCGGGAGAACCCAAGCAGGCGCCGTGCCAACTTGCGCTATTGCCTATCTCCATGGCCTTGCAGGGATAACGCGGGGGCTCCCCGCGGTCTTTCTGCTCCGTGCCGGGGCGTATCGCACCGGGCTGGTGCCACTCAGCCCTTCAGCCAGACCAGGAGTAGCGCCAGGTTGGCGGCCAGGGACAGCAGGGCGATGGCGCGCCAGGTCTGCAGCGGTTCGCGCTCCAGCAATGGGCGGGGTGCCGCGGCCGGCAACGCTTCTCCCTGTTGCAGCGAGAGCAGCCATTCCTCGGCGGTCTCGAAGCGCTGTGCGGGGTCGCAGGCGACGGCGCGCAGCAGCAGGTCGTCGATCCAGGCCGGCAGGTCGGGGCGATAGCGGCTGGGCGGGACGGGGCGACCGAAGCGCGGGTGCTGGAAGGCTTCGATCTCGCCATAGGGATAGCGCCCGGTCAGCGCCTGGTAGAGGCAGACGCCGGTGGCGTAGAGATCCTGGCGCACCGAGGGCGAGGTGCCGGAGAAGCACTCCGGCGCCAGGTAGCTGGGCGTACCCGGTAGCAGATGGGGGTCTTCGCGCGACAATCCCGGACACCAGGCCAGGCCGAAATCCAGCAGGCGCAGCTCGCCGTCGCGGCCGAGGTGGAGATTTTCCGGCTTGAGGTCGCGGTGCAGCAGGTTGCGTCGATGCAACTGGCCAAGCCCGCGCAGCAGCTGGTTGGCCAGCCCCAGCCACTCCGGCAGCGACAGCGGGCCATGGTTGCGCAAGCGCTCGGCGAGAGTCTCTCCGGGGTGCTCGCGCATCAGGTAATACAGATGCTGGCGTTGCGCCAATCCGTGCAGCTCGGGGAAATGCCGGCCCTGGACGCGGCGCAGGAACCATTCCTCGAGCAGCAGGGCCTGGGTTGCCAGCGGATCGTCGGCACGTGCGGCGGGAAGGGTCTTCAGCAGCCAGGGTTGGCCCTGGCCATCCTCGACCCGGTAGAGCAGGGACTGGCGGGATTCGCCGAGCAACTGCCGGACCCGCCAGCCTTCGAAGAGCTGGTCGGGCTTCAGCGGTGGCGGCAGTGGCCAGTGGCCCAGTTGCGCGAGGGCGTCGCCGAGGCTGCCTGCGGGCACGGCTTCCACGCGCACCAGCAGGGCGCTGGCGTTGTCCTGGCTGCCTGCCAGGTGGGCGGCGCGAACCAGAGCCTCGGCGCTGCGCTGCGGCTCTTCGGCGTTGCGCAGGATGCTGCGGATGCCGCTGTCGCCCAGCGTCGCCCAGACGCCGTCGCTGACCAGTAGCCACTGGCTGCCGGGCTCCAGATCGCCTTCCAGATAGTCGACCACCAGATGCTGGTCCAGTCCCAGGGCGCGGGTCAGCACGTGTTGCATGTGCGGCTGTTCCCAGACGTGGTCGCTGGTCTGCCGGAGCAACTCGCCGTCGCGCCACAGGTAGGCCCGGCAATCGCCGACGTGGGCAAGGGTGTAGCGGGTGCCGCGCAGCACCAGGGCGGTGAGGGTGGTGAGCAGCGGCTGGCCGCCGCCGTTGGCCTGTAGCCAGCGGTTCTGCGCCAGCAGCAGGCGGTCCAGGGACTGCACGATGGCCCAGGTTTCCGGAGTCGCATAGTAATCCAGGGCCAGCGCTTGCAGGCTGCTGCGCGCCGCCAGGCCGCCATCGGCGCACTGGCTGACACCGTCGGCGATGGCCAGCAGGTGTCCCTTGCTGGCGGCCAGGGCCGGCGCCGGGGTGACCACCCGCAGCGCGTCCTGGTTTTCCGTGCGAGGCCCGCAGGCGCTGGCCTCGCCGATGCTCAGTCGCAGCCCCACGCTCAGACCCGCGCGGCGGTAACCGCGGCCGAGCCCCAGGTGGTGCGCCAGCGCCGCTTCACCCCGTGGAGGCCGAACCAGGCCAGCACGCCGAGACTGGCGAACAGCCACAGGCCGAGCTGGTAGTCGCCGGTGCTTTGCTTGATCGCGCCGAGGCCGGCAGTCAGGCAGAAGCCGCCGATGCCGCCGGCCATGCCGATCAGCCCGGTCATCACGCCGATTTCCTTGTGGAAGCGCTGCGGTACCAACTGGAACACCGCGCCATTGCCGGCACCGAGACTGAGCATGGCGACCACGAACAGGCCGAGGGCGGCCATCGCGCTGGGCAAGTGGAAACCGACCGCGGCGATGCAGATGGCGGCCAGGGTGTACACCATCAGCAGGCTGCGGATGCCGCCGATGCGATCGGCGAGGGCGCCACCGAGCGGGCGCATCAGGCTGCCGGCGAAGACGCAGGCGGCGGTGTAGTAGCCGGCGGTCACCGGGTTCAGGCCGTACTGGTCGTGGAAATAGCCGGGCAGGGTGCTGGCCAGGCCGAGGAAGCCGCCGAAGGTGACGCTGTAGAAGAACATGAACCACCAGCTGTCGCGGTCGCCGAGGGCTTTCAGGTAATCGCCCATGGCCTTGGGCGCCGGCCGCTGCGGGGCGTTGCGCGCGACCATGGCGAACACCAGGAGGGTCAGGACGAGCGGCAGCAGGGCGAAGCCGAACACGTTGTTCCAGCCGAACGCGGCGGCCAGGCCGGGGGCGAAGAGGGCGGCGAGCACGGTGCCGGAGTTGCCCGCGCCGGCGATGCCCATGGCCTTGCCCTGGTGTTGCGGCGGGTACCATTGCGATGCGAGCGGCAGGGCCACGGCGAAGGATGCCCCGGCGAAGCCGAGGAACAACCCCAGCAGCAGTGCCTGCGCATAGCTGTTCACGCCCAGCAGCCAGGCGGCCGCCAGGGCGGCGATGACGATGACCTGGGCGAGGATGCCGGCGCTCTTCGGCGACCAGCGATCGGCCAGCAGGCCGAGCAGGAAGCGCAGTACGGCGCCGGCGAGGATCGGCGTGGCGACCATCATCGCGCGCTGCTGGGTGCTCAGTTGCAGGTCGCCGGCAATCTGCACCCCCAGCGGGCCGAGCACGTACCAGACCATGAAGCTCAGGTCGAAATAGAGAAACGCCGCGAACAGGGTCGGCGCATGGCCGGCCTTCCAGAAGCTGTTGTTCATCGAACACCTCGTATCCAGCGGAATCGGGGCGGAACGGCCGCCCGGCGGAAGTTGCATCGCTACAAGGTGAGCGTCCGACAGCGGACCACCCACCCGCCCCGACGCTGGGGCGAAACGACGAAGACGCCACGGGCCTCTGCCGGGAAGGAGAGGCCGCGCGACGTCTTTGTCGGGGATGGGTAACCGCCGTTGGCTACCGTCAGGCAGGACGTAGCAAGCTCTTTGCCAAGTTGTCGAAAGCGCGGCGTAGAGCGGTTGCAGGGACAACCATGGCGTCGGGCGTGCACGCCGCGGTGGCAGGCGTCGGGGGCTTGCACAGGGCTGGGGCGGCGCGTCCGTGCGCCGTCGGCGGTTCAGCGATGGGCGGTGTTCAGGTGGTAGATGGTCACGCGGCTGCCTTCGCCGCTGTCGCCGGCGTTGTCGTTCACGTAGGCGCCGGCCTTGAAATAGAGCAACTGGTCGTTCCAGGCGCTGCCGAGGGTCTGGTAGTAGGCGTCCTCTTCGCCGTCCTGGCTGCGCGCGCGCACCGCCAACTCGCCGCTGGAGGTGACGCGCAGGCTGTAGTTGAAGCGCTCGCCCAGGCGTACCTGCTCGAGGATCGACACGTTGCGGCTATAGGAATCGTCCGGGTGGTTGCGTACCAGCGCCTCGACCCGGCCGAGGCCTTCCTCGGGCTTGTAGTAGTACTGCAGCTTCACCAGAGGTTCGCCGTCGTCGGTCTGTGGCGACTTGCTGTGGATCTGGCCGATGATCACCTTGTTCTTCGAGGGGACCTTCTCGACGCTCATGGTCACCCGCAGTTCGTTGTCGGCCTGCCAGTAGTACCAGTTGTCGAGGCTGCCGTCGGCCTGGGTTTCGCGCAGTTCGGTGCGAGGATAGGTGCTGTCCTCGGTGTGCGAGCCGTCGATGGGCACCCAGAAGACCAGGCCGCCATCGTTGCCTTGCTGGAAGTACCGGCTCTGGTAGCCGTTGTTGAGTTGCTGGGTGGTGATCACCTGCGGGGTGGGTTCGGTGGGAATGGTAAGGTTCCAGGTGCTGAGATCGATCATGCTGAGCATCTCCTGACCGCTGAGTCGGCGGTGCGGTTCGGGCGGACGCCTGCGGCTCCTAGCCCTGGGCGTCCACTGCGGGCCTCCCTGGTCATGCTAGTCGAGGGTGGCGAGGGGGTAGCTCCCAGAACGGATAGGGCCGTTCCGGGCGCACGAGCATAGCCGCGCCGCTCTGCGCCGGGGGCCAGCAGGGTGGCTGGCGATATGATCGCCAGCTGCCCAGCCGGATTCAGCCGCCGAGCATGTCGTGCATGGCGATGATCTGCTCGGCGACTTGGATCAGCTTCTGCTGGCGGCTCATGGCCTGGCGCCGCATCAGCGTGTAGGCCTCCTCCTCGCCGCAATGCTTCATCTTCATCAGCAGGCCCTTGGCCAGCTCGATGCGCTTGCGTTCGGCCAACTGCGCCTCGCGCGCCTGCAGTTGAGCGCGCAGCGCCTGGTCGCTCTCGAAGCGCGCCATGGCGACGTCGAGGATCGGTTGCAGGCGGCTGGCCTGGATGCCTTCGACGATGTAGGCGCTGACCCCGGACTGGATGGCGCGGCGCATCACTCCCGGATCGTGCTCGTCGGTGAACATCACGATCGGGCGCGGCTGGTCGCGGCTGACCAGGCAGACCTGCTCCATCACGTCGCGGCCGGGAGACTCCGTGTCGATCAGGATCACGTCGGGACGCAGCGCTTCGACGCGCGCCGGCAGGTCGATGGTCAGCCCCGACTCGTCCACCACTTCGAAACCGCTCTCGAGCAGGGCGGCCCTGAGGCGTCCGACTTTCTTCGGCGTGTCGTCGATCAGCAGGATACGCAGCATGGCGGGCGCACCAGGGTCAGAGGTCGATGCCCTGGCCGGTTTCGGCCAGGGCGTGGATCGGGAAGCTGCGGGCGTAGCCGGCGGGGTCGCTGCCGTCCCAGATACGCCCGTCGATCAGCGTCGAGCGGCGCATGTCGGCGCCGTCCAGGCACAGGCCAAGGGCCGTCGCGGCATCGCGGTACAGCGCGGTCTGCTGGACCCTGCGGGCGATGCCCAGGTAGTCCGGGTCTTCGCGCAGCAGGCCCCAGCGGCGGAACTGAGTCATGAACCACATGCCATCCGAGAGCCAGGGCCGGTTGACTTCGCCGTCGGCGTAGAAGCGCAGCGGATGCGGGTCCTGCCAGGCGTTGCCGAGGCCGTCCTGGTAGCGGCCGAAGAAGCGCGGCTGGATCGCGCCGAGCGGAGCGTCGACATAGTCGCAGCCGCTGATCAGTTGCGCGGTGCCCAGGCGGTTCTCGGCGTTCTGTTCGATGAAGCGGCTGGCGTCGAGGACCGCCATGACCAGCGCGCGGGCGGTGTTCGGGTAGGCGTCGACGAAGGCGCGGGTAGTGCCGAGGACCTTTTCCGGGTGGTCCGGCCAGATCGCCTGGCTGGTGGCGATGGTGAAGCCCTGGCCCTGGTCCACGGCCAGGGCGCCCCAGGGGCCGCCGGCGCAGAACCCGTCGATGCGCCCGGCCTGGAGATGGCCGACCATCTGCGCCGGTGGAACCACCACGCTGTGCACGTCGTGCAGCGGATGCAGACCGATGCTCGCCAGCCAGTAGTTCAGCCAGAGCGCGTGGGTACCGGTGGGAAAGGTCTGCGCCAGGGTCAGGCGTGCACCATTCTGGCGCCGATGCCGGAGCAGTGCCTCCGCACTGGTCACGCCAGCCTGCTTCAGCGGTTCGGAAAGATTGATCGCCTGGCCGTTCTGGCACAGTCCCATGAGCACCGCCATCTCGCTTGCCGCGCTGCCGCCGAGGCCGAGCTGGACGCCGTAGACCAGCCCGTACAGGCACTGCGCGGCATCCAGCTCGCCGCTGAGCAGCTTGTCGCGCAAGGTGGCCCAGGACGGTTGGCGCCTGAGATTGAGCGTGAGGCCGTAGGGCTGGGCGAAGCCCTGGGTGGCGGCCACGATCAGCGAGGCCGAATCGGTCAGCGCCATGAAACCGATGTCCAGGGCGCTCTTTTCCGGTGCGTCGGAACCGCCGGCCCAGGCCTGGCTGCGTATCGCTCTGTCTGTCATCACCACCTCGAGTGCGGGAGGGCGGCGCGGCCGTCCCGTTTTCCAGTGCGCCGGCGCCGTCGTCGGCGCGCTTTTCCATAGCTGCCACAGCAAGCGCTATGCCAGGCGGCGCGGGGGTTTTCGCCGGGCAAGAAAAAGCCCCGCACGGGGCGGGGCTTGTTCGACGCGTCGCTGGATCAGGCCTGGACGACCGGGATCTTGGCGTTCGCAGCCGCTTCGCGGAACTCGGCGATCTGGTCGAAGCTGAGGTAGCGGTAGACGTCGGCAGCCATGCTGTCGATGTCCTTCGCGTAGGCCATGTACTCCTCCACGGTCGGCAGTTTGCCGAGGATCGAGGAGACCGCCGCCAGCTCGGCCGATGCCAGGAACACATCGGTGGCATCGCCCAGACGGTTCGGGAAGTTACGGGTCGAAGTGGAGACCACGGTGGAACCGGTCTGGACGCGAGCCTGGTTGCCCATGCACAGCGAGCAGCCCGGCATTTCCATGCGCGCGCCAGCCTTGCCGTAGATGCCGTAGTAGCCTTCCTCGGTCAGCTGGTGGGCGTCCATCTTGGTCGGCGGAGCCAGCCACAGACGGGTCGGGATGCCGCCCTTGACCTTGTCCAGCAGCTTACCGGCGGCGCGGAAGTGGCCGATGTTGGTCATGCAGGAGCCGATGAACACTTCATCGATCTTGCGGCCCTGTACGCTCGACAGCAGGCGCGCGTCGTCCGGATCGTTCGGCGCGCAGAGCACCGGCTCCTTGACGTCGGCCAGGTCGATCTCGATCACCGCGGCGTACTCGGCGTCCTTGTCGGCTTCCAGCAGCTCCGGCTTGGCCAGCCAGGCTTCCATCGCCTGGGCGCGACGCTCCAGGGTGCGCGGGTCGCCGTAGCCTTCGCCGATCATCCAGCGCAGCAGGGTGATGTTGGACTTCAGGTACTCGGCGATCGCCTGTTCCGGCAGCTTGATGGTGCAGCCGGCGGCGGAACGCTCGGCCGAGGCGTCGGACAGCTCGAAGGCCTGTTCCACGGTCAGGTCGTTGAGGCCTTCGATCTCGAGGATGCGGCCGGAGAAGATGTTCTTCTTGCCTTTCTTCTCGACGGTCAGCAGGCCCTGCTGGATCGCGTAGTAAGGGATCGCATGGACCAGGTCGCGCAGGGTGATGCCCGGTTGCAGCTTGCCCTTGAAGCGCACCAGCACCGACTCCGGCATGTCCAGCGGCATCACGCCGGTGGCGGCGGCGAAGGCCACCAGGCCGGAGCCGGCCGGGAACGAGATGCCGATCGGGAAGCGGGTGTGCGAGTCGCCGCCGGTACCAACGGTATCGGGCAGCAGCATGCGGTTCAGCCAGCTGTGGATGATGCCGTCGCCCGGACGCAGCGACACGCCGCCACGGGTCATGATGAAGTCGGGCAGGGTGTGGTGGGTCTTGACGTCGATCGGCTTCGGATAGGCCGCGGTGTGGCAGAAGGACTGCATCACCAGGTCGGCGGAGAAGCCGAGGCAGGCGAGGTCCTTCAGTTCGTCGCGGGTCATCGGGCCGGTGGTGTCCTGGGAACCGACGGTGGTCATCTTCGGTTCGCAGTAGGTGCCCGGGCGCACGCCCTGGCCTTCCGGCAGACCGCAGGCGCGGCCGACCATTTTCTGCGCCAGGGTGAAGCCCTTGCCGCTATCGGCCGGTGCTTCCGGCTTGCGGAACAGGTCGGAGGCGCCCAGGCCCAGCTCGGCGCGGGCCTTCTCGGTCAGGCCACGGCCGACGATCAGCGGGATACGGCCGCCGGCGCGGACTTCGTCGAGCAGGACCGGGGTCTTCAGCTCGAAGGTGGTGACCACTTCGCCGCTGTCGTGGCGAACGACCTTGCCTTCATAGGGGTATACGTCGATGACGTCGCCCATGGCCAGGTTGGTGCAGTCGAACTCGATCGGCAGGGCGCCGGCATCTTCCATGGTGTTGTAGAAGATCGGCGCGATCTTGGTGCCGAAGCAGAAGCCGCCGGCACGCTTGTTCGGCACGAACGGAATGTCGTCGCCGAAGAACCACAGCACCGAGTTGGTGGCGGATTTGCGCGAGGAACCGGTGCCGACCACGTCGCCGACGTAGGCGACCGGGAAGCCCTTGGCCTTGACCGCTTCGATCTGCTTCAGCGGACCGACCGAACCCGGCTGGACCGGCTCGATGCCGTCGCGGGCCATCTTCAGCATGGCCAGGGCGTGCAGCGGGATGTCCGGGCGCGACCAGGCGTCGGGGGCCGGGGAGAGGTCGTCGGTGTTGGTTTCGCCGGGGACCTTGAATACGGTGAGCGTCAGCTTTTCCGGGACTTCCGGCTTGGCCTTGAACCACTCGCCATCGGCCCAGGATTGCAGCACGGACTTGGCCGCGGCATTGCCCTTCTTGGCGCGTTCGGCGACGTCGTGGAAGGCGTCGAACATCAGCAGGGTGTGCTTCAGCTGTTCGGCGGCGGTGTTGGCCAGTTCGGCGTCGTCCAGCAGTTCGACCAGGGTGGCGATGTTGTAGCCGCCCTGCATGGTGCCCAGCAGCTCGGCGGCACGTTGCTTGTCGATAAGGGGGGAGGTGGCTTCGCCCTTGACGATGGCGGAAAGGAATCCGGCCTTGACGTAGGCGGCTTCGTCGACGCCCGGCGGTACGCGGTTGGTGATCAGGTCAAGGAGGAATTCTTCTTCGCCGGCCGGCGGGTTCTTCAGCAGCTCGACCAGGCCTGCGGTCTGTTCGGCGTTCAGCGGTTGGGGCACGACACCCTGGGCGGCACGCTCTTCTACGTGTTTGCGGTAGGCTTCAAGCACAGTATTTCCCTCATCAGTGGTCCCGGGGGACACGTATCCAGGAACCGACGCAGATCCGCTCGTCAGGCCCAGGTGGACGGTAATCCACCAACCTACGAGGGCATCGGCAGGTTCCAGACAGAAGCTGTTTTCAAAGTTTTACGCCGGCGGGCTGGGGTGGGGCTGGCGAGACGCTTGAGGGAGGCGCCGTCGCCAGCGTACCTGCCGGAAACTGTGCTCGTGACGCTTTGAAAACAGCTTCTAACGGACATTGGCGCCTAAAAAGGCGGACCAATGTTACTGGAAACTCGACGCAAAGTTAAGTCGGAAACCCTAGGAACCACAGGGTGAACTTGATTAGACAAAGGGCTAAGATGCCGCTTTGTTTTCGTTGTCCCGGCCATGTCTTCGCAAAGAATCAAAACCCCCTGCGTAGGGCTTTGCTCCACGGTATACGGCGACCTGGTATGCCGTGGCTGCAAGCGTTTCCACCATGAGGTGGTCAACTGGAACCTCTACGACGCCGAGGAAAAGCGGGCTGTCTGGAGTCGCCTTGAGCAGTTGCTGGCCCAGGTGATGGCCGCCAAGCTGGAAGTCTTCGACGCCGCGCGCCTGCGCCTGCAACTGGAGCAGCGGCAGATCCGCTTCGTCCCCGAGCAGTCTCCCTATTGCTGGGCCTACCAGTTGATCGCCCGCGGTTCCCGGCTGATCAACCAGATCGAAGCCTACGGCGTGGCACTGCTGCCGGAATTCCGCGACTGGAGCCTGCCGGACCTGCGCGATGCCATCGACCGGGAATTCTTCCTGCTGTCGGAAGCGCATTACCAGCGCTACATCGCGCCCTCGTTCCTGCAGGCGATCGACAGATAGGCGGTGTCTCCAGCGAAAAAGCCGCCCTTGGGCGGCTTTTTCGTCCGACCAGCGGTCACTCCTTGCTGGCCAGCTCCTCCAGGTGGGCGATGATGTCGTCCGGCTTCAACACCAGCACGTCGCTTTCCAGGGTATCCAGCACCACTTCCGCGGTATTGCCGATCAGCGCGCCGGACAACCCGGTGCGCGCCACGGTGCCGATCACGGTGACCACCGCGTCGAGCTTCTGCGCGGTGCGCGGGATCAGCACGTCGGCCGGACCTTCCTCGATGTGCAATTGTTCGTCGCTGAAACCGTACTCGGCCTGGAAGGTGCGGCAGGCCTCGCGATAGCGGGCCTCGATGGTTTCGCTGAGCTGGAAGGTCGGGTCGGCGGAGGAGAGCATCGGCGAGGGGTGGGCGCTGATCACGTGCAGCGTGGCCTTGGCCAGGCCGGCGATGTCGTAGGCATGGCTGATGATCCCGGCGTGCAGGGAGCGGTGCTCGCCGTCGTTGTTGCCGACGTCGACCGCGGCGAGGATCTTTCCGCCCGTCCAGGGCCGGGCGGTCTTGGTCATCAGTACCGGGCAGGGCGCGAAGCGCAGCAGTTTCCAGTCGTCCGGGGTGAGGATGGCCTTTTTCAGCGGGTTGTCGGGAAAGTGCTGCTTGATGATCAGCCCGCAGCCTTCGGCCTGTTGCTCGGCGATGATGGTCTGGTGCAGGGAGTCCTTCCAGGCCTGGTTGGTCGAGACGCTGTAGCCTTCCTCGCGCAGTTCCTGGGCCAGGTCGTTGAGGGCGGCGCTGTGGTCGCGGCGCTTCTCGCAGACCAGCAGGTGCAGGTGCGACTGGGTCACGCCGGCGATCAGTTGTGCCCGTTTCAGGGCGAGACCTTCCAGCTGGTCCGGTTCAATCACCACGAGGATGCTGCGAATGGCTTGCATGATCGTCTCCCTGAGTGCTTGTGGTTATCGCTGAAACAACTCTAGACGCAATCCAGCCGCTGCTCTTGATGCATATCAAACGGGTCGGCCTGCCCGACCACCGCAGCTTCCGTATAATGCTCCGCCTTTCCTGCCCCGACCAGCGTCGTGGCAGACCCTTTCCAGAATGAGTGACCTGCACCATGTTGCCCGAGATCGACCAATTCCTTGCCTGTTCCACTCCCGCCGCCTGGGTCGAGGCGGCCCTGGAGCGCCAGGACGTCATGCTGCTGGACCACAAGGCCTGCGAGATGAAGGCCGCGGCGACGGCGATGCAACTGATCGGCAAGTACTCCGGCCGCCTGGACCTGGTGAACAAGATGAGCCGCCTGGCGCGCGAGGAGCTGCGCCACTTCGAGCAGGTGCTGGCGATCCTGAAGAAACGCGGCATCCCGGTGGTCAATGTCAGCGCCTCCCGCTACGCCTCGGCGCTGCGCGACCTGGTGCGCAAGCAGGAGCCGCAGCGGCTGACCGATACGCTGGTGGTCGGCGCCTTCATCGAGGCGCGTTCCTGCGAGCGCTTCGCCGCCCTGGTGCCGCACCTGGACGCGGAGCTGGCGAAATTCTACGGCGGTTTGCTGAAGTCCGAGTCGCGGCATTTCCAGGACTACCTGAAGCTGGCCTACCAGTACGGCGACGAGGCCGACGTGGAGCGGACGATCGAGGTGGTGCGGGCCAAGGAGGCCGAGCTGATCAGCAGTCCGGACAACGAATTCCGCTTCCACAGCGGCCTCCCGGTGGACCTGGTGGCCTGAGCCGGAAACAAGAAAGCGCCCCGCGGGGCGCTTTTTTTTGCTGCCTGGATCAGTCCTTGACCTTGAGGTCGAGAGCCAGGTCGCGGGCGGCCTTGGTCGCCAGAACGCCCATCAGCTGGCCGATCTCGTCCTGGCGGCTCGCCGCGCCGTTGGCGCCGGCGCCCATCATTACGCTGGGGACGGGGGCCTGGGCGGCGGCTTCGGCCCAGACCTTGTTGATCGCGATCAGCGCGTCGAGCTTCGGCTGCAACGCGCCGTCCGCCTTGATCACCGCTTCGCGGGCGTAGGCCTCGGCGTCGGCGGTGATCTTGGTGGCCTGGGCGGTCACCGTGGCCTTGTCGCGCAGCAGTTCGGCGGTCTGCTTCTCGATCTCGGCGCGCTGCTTCTCGCGCTCGGCGTTGATCACCGCCAATTGCTTGTCGGTTTCCGCCTGGGTGGTGCGTTCGATCTGGTCGCGCAGGGTTTCCTGGCGCTTGGCCTCGACTTCCTTCTCGCCGCGGGCGGTGACCAGCAGCTTTTCCTCTTCTTCCTTCAGGCGGTTCTGCCGCGCCACCGCCAGCTCGGCGAGCGCCTGCTGGACCTTGACCATGCGCTGCTTGTACTGCGGGTTGGGATCGACGTTGGTGATCCGCGCTTCCACCACCTCGACGCCGAACTTGCGGAACTGCTGTTGCTTGCGTACCGGGATGCCCTTGGCATCGGTGACCTTCTCGGTGACGAACTGGCTGGCGTTGTTGTCGCCGAACGCTCCCTGCTCGGTGCCGGCCTGGAGGATCGCGGTCTGGTGCGGAATGGCGCCGCGCGGCCCGCGGACTTCCTTGCGCTTGATCAGGTACAGGCCGTCGTTGAGCTGGTTCTCGAACTCGGCGGCGAATTCGCTGCGGGCTCCGGCGTAGTAGTCGTCGGCGCTCATCAGCGAAGCGGTGGCCTGGAGGGTTTCCTTGATCGCCGGCACCAGTGCGGTGCGGATGAAATTGTCCGGGTTGCGGTATTCCTGGGCCATCTTCAGGAACGGCTCGCCGCCGGGCAGGCGAAAGCGCGCGGAAGATTCGACCTTGGCGTCGACGTTGCCGAGGAACACGATCGGGAAAGCCTCGATGGTGGCGCCGAGGCCGTCGTTGTCCGGATTGGTGTCGTTATCGTCCATGACCAGCACGGACTGCACGCTGATGGCCTTCTTCCAGGTGGTGGCGCGACCGAACCACTTGGTCGCGTAGCCGACGTCATCGACGATCTTCTCGTCGCCGAAGATGGTCCTTACGTGGGTCATGAAGCCGGCTTCGTTATAGAAGAACACGCCGTTGAACAGGCCGAAGCCGAGGGCGAGCACGCCGAGGGGGGCGGCGACGAACTTGATCAGGTTTCCCTTCGAGATGATCACGATCATTCCTTGATGCGGGGTGGGGGAGCGCGATCCTGCTGAAAGGTGGCCCGCAACGTCAAGATGGACGGCGGAAAAAATGCGAATCGCATAATGTTTCGCTGAAAGGCCCGCATGGCGGGCCTGGGGTGGGTCAGAGCGGGAAGGGCGCCTGGCGATGGCCGTTGGCGTCGACCTCCAGGGCCCAGCCCTGGCGGTCCCAGTCGCCGAGCACGATGCGCCGGGCGGGCTGGCCGTCGATGTCCAGCGGGTGTTCGGCCGGCCGATGAGTGTGGCCGTGGATCAGGGTACGCACGCCATGCCTGCGCATGACCCGGGGCACTTCTTCGGGTGTGACATCGATGATGTCGACGGCTTTCATGCGGGTCTGCGCGCGGCTTTCCTTGCGCAGCTTGCGTGCCAGCTTGTGCCGGGTGGCCAGCGGCAGGTGGCGCAGTACCCAGAGCGTGAGCGGGTTGCGCAGCCAGCGGCGCAGGCGCATGTAGGCCTCGTCGCGGGTGCACAGGCTGTCACCGTGCATCAGCAATACCGGCTCGCCGTACAGGTCGATCACGCTCGGGTCGGGCAGCAGCGTGCATCCGGCCTCGCGGCAGAACGCCTTGCCAATGAGGAAGTCGCGATTGCCGTGCATCAGGTAGATGCGCGTACCGCCGTCGGCCACCTGGCGCAGGGACTGGGCGATGGAGCGCTGGAAAGCGTCCATGCCGTCGTCGCCGATCCAGGCTTCGAAGAAGTCGCCGAGGATGTACAGGGCCTCGGCCCGGCGGGCGCGCTCATCGAGGAAAGACAGAAACGCCCGGGTGATGTCCGGGCGTTCCGCTTCGAGATGCAGGTCCGAGATGAACAGGACGCTCATCGCTTCATTCTTCGACGATTTCGGCCTTCTCGATGATCACGTCCTCGGCCGGCACGTCCTGGTGGCCGCTGCGCATGGTGGTGGCCACGCCCTTGATCTTGTTGACCACGTCCATGCCCTCGACCACTTCGCCGAATACGGCATAGCCCCAGCCCTGGGTGGTGGGGGCGGTGTGGTTGAGGAAATCGTTGTCGGCGACGTTGATGAAGAACTGCGCGCTGGCCGAATGGGGGTCCATGGTACGAGCCATGGCGATGCTGCC
Organism: Pseudomonas sp. YA1; assembly: GCF_058680555.1. Taxonomy (NCBI): domain Bacteria; kingdom Pseudomonadati; phylum Pseudomonadota; class Gammaproteobacteria; order Pseudomonadales; family Pseudomonadaceae; genus Pseudomonas; species Pseudomonas sp. YA1. The sequence continues at coordinate 132,121 of NZ_JBZWBG010000010.1, read as the reverse complement.
GACCTTGTTGGTCAGGCCGTTGTTGGCTTCGTTCTTGATCGGCGCGCGGGTGGGCTTCTGCTTCATGCCCGGCTCGAAACCGCCGCCCTGGATCATGAAGTTGTTGATCACGCGGTGGAAGACGGTGTTGTCGTAGTGGCCACTTTTCACGTACTCCTTGAAGTTCGCCGCGGTTTCCGGGGCTTTCTCTTCATCGAGCTTCAGGGTGATGACGCCATGGTTGGTATGCAGCTTGATCATGTGGGTAATCCGCTTTGTCGTGAAAATCGAAGGCCTGTCAGGGGGTTGACAGCTTCGGCTATGATAAGCGCTTTGATTTGCCCGGCCTACCCTGGTCGGGCGAGAGCATGACCAAGGATCCCATGAGCAAGCCAGAGACCACCGCCGCCCCGAACTTCCTGCGCCAGATCGTTCAAGCCGACCTGGATGCCGGCAAGCACGCGAAGATCGTCACCCGTTTCCCCCCGGAGCCCAACGGTTACCTGCACATCGGCCACGCCAAGTCGATCTGCCTGAACTTCGGCCTGGCCCAGGAATTCGCTGGCGATTGCCATCTGCGCTTCGATGACACCAACCCGGCCAAGGAAGACCAGGAGTACATCGATGCCATCGAGGCCGACATCAAGTGGCTGGGCTTCCAGTGGTCCGGCGAGGTCTGCTATGCCTCCAACTATTTCGACCAGTTGCATGCCTGGGCCATCGAGCTGATCAAGGCCGGCAAGGCGTTCGTCTGCGACCTCGGTCCCGAGGAAATGCGCGAATACCGCGGCACCCTCACCGAGCCGGGCCGCAACAGCCCTTACCGTGACCGTTCGGTGGAGGAGAACCTCGACCTGTTCGCCCGCATGAAGGCCGGTGAGTTCCCCGACGGCGCCCGTTCGCTGCGGGCGAAGATCGACATGGGTTCGCCGAACATGAACCTGCGCGATCCGATCCTGTACCGCATCCGCCATGCGCATCACCACCAGACCGGCGACAAGTGGTGCATCTACCCGAGCTACGACTTCACCCACGGTCAGTCGGACGCCATCGAGGGCATCACCCATTCGATCTGCACCCTGGAATTCGAAGACCATCGTCCGCTCTACGAGTGGTTCCTGGCCAACCTGCCGGTACCTGCGCAACCGCGCCAGTACGAATTCTCCCGGCTCAACCTGAACTACACCGTGACCAGCAAGCGCAAGCTCAAGCAACTGGTCGACGAAGGCCATGTCAGCGGCTGGGACGATCCGCGCATGTCGACCCTGTCCGGCTATCGCCGCCGCGGCTACACCCCGGAGTCGATCCGCAACTTCTGCGAGATGATCGGGGTGAACCGTGCCAGCGGCGTGGTCGACATCGGCATGCTCGAGTTCAGCATCCGCGACCACCTGGACGCCACCGCGCCGCGTGCCATGTGCGTGCTGAAACCGCTCAAGGTGGTGATCACCAACTACCCCGAAGGGCAGGTGGAGAACCTCGAGTTGCCGCGTCATCCGAAGGAAGACATGGGAGTGCGCGTACTGCCGTTCGGTCGCGAGCTGTTCATCGATGCCGGTGACTTCGAGGAAGTCCCGCCGGCCGGCTACAAGCGCCTGATCCCCGGTGGCGAGGTGCGTCTGCGCGGCAGCTACGTGATCCGTGCCGACGAAGCGATCAAGGATGCCGACGGCAATATCGTCGAACTGCGCTGCAGCTACGATCCGGACACCCTGGGCAAGAACCCAGAAGGCCGCAAGGTCAAGGGTGTGATCCACTGGGTGCCGGCCGAGGGCAGCGTCGAGTGCGAAGTGCGCCTGTACGATCGGCTGTTCCGCTCGGCCAATCCGGAGAAGGCGGAAGAGGGCGGCAGCTTCCTCGACAACATCAACGCCGACTCCCTGCAGGTACTGACCGGCTGTCGCGCCGAGCCGTCGCTGGGCCAGGCGAACCCGGAGGATCGCTTCCAGTTCGAGCGCGAAGGCTATTTCGTCGCCGACCTGAAGGACTCCAGGCCGGGCAGGCCGGTGTTCAACCGTACCGTCACCCTGCGTGACTCCTGGGGACAGGGCTGAGGAAAGACCGTGCTGCAGATCTACAACACGCTGAGCAAGACCAAAGAAGTCTTCACGCCGCTGGTCGGCAACCAGGTGCGCATGTACGTGTGCGGCATGACCGTGTACGACTACTGCCATCTGGGCCACGGCCGCAGCATGGTGGCGTTCGACGTGATCACCCGCTGGTTGCGCCACCGTGGCTACGACCTGACGTACGTGCGCAACATCACCGACATCGATGACAAGATCATCAATCGCGCCAACGAGAACGGCGAACCGTTCGATGTGCTGACCGAGCGCATGATCGCGGCGATGCACGAGGACGAGGCCCGGCTGAACATCCTCAAGCCGGACCAGGAGCCGCGCGCCACCGATCACATCGCCGGCATGCACGCGATGATCCAGACCCTGATCGACAAGGGCTATGCCTACGCGCCGGGCAACGGTGACGTGTACTACCGGGTCGGCAAGTTCGCTGGCTACGGCAAGTTGTCGCGTCGGCGGGTCGAGGACCTGCGCATCGGTGCGCGGATCGAGCCGGGCGAAGCGAAGGAGGATCCGCTCGATTTCGTGCTCTGGAAGGGCGCCAAGCCGGGCGAGCCGAGCTGGTCGTCGCCCTGGGGCGAGGGGCGCCCGGGCTGGCACATCGAATGCTCGGTGATGTCCACCTGCTGCCTGGGCGATTCCTTCGACATCCATGGCGGTGGCAACGACCTGGAGTTCCCTCACCACGAGAACGAGATCGCCCAGAGCGAGGCCGCGACCGGCAAGCCCTACGCCAAGTCCTGGCTGCACTGCGGGATGATTACCATCAACGGCGAGAAGATGTCCAAGTCGCTGGGCAATTTCTTCACCATCCGCGAAGTGCTGGAGAAATATCACCCCGAAGTGGTGCGTTACCTGCTGATCGCCAGCCATTACCGCAGTCCGATCAACTACTCGGAGGAGAACCTGCGCGAGGCCAAGGCGGCCCTGGACCGTTTCTACAACGCGCTCAAGGGGCTGCCCGAGGCGGCGCCGGCGGAAGCGGCGGAGTATGTCGAGCGCTTCGCCGCGGCGATGGACGACGACTTCAATACCGCGGGTGCCTGCTCGGTGCTGTTCGAGCTGGCGCGGGAGGTCAATCGTCTGCGCGAAAGCGACCTGTCGGCGGCGGCCGCGCTGGCCGCGCGCCTGAAGCAGTTGGCTGGCCTGCTGGGGGTGCTGCAGCTGGAGCCGGAAGCCTTCCTGCAGGCGGGCGCCGAGGGCAAGGTCGATGCGGCCGAGGTCGAGGCGTTGATCCAGGCGCGCCTGGAGGCGCGGGCGGCGAAGAACTGGGCGGAGTCCGACCGGATTCGCGACCAGCTCACCGCCATGGGCGTGGTGCTGGAGGATGGCAAGGGCGGCACTACCTGGCGCCTGGCCGACTGAACCCGCAGCGATAAATGAAAAGCCCCGCGTTCGCGGGGCTTTTCATTACCGGCGACCTCAGTCGTGCAGGTGTTCGGCGGCGTGCAGGGTATTTTCCAGCAGGCAGGCGCGGGTCATCGGCCCGACGCCGCCCGGCACCGGGGTGATCCAGCTGGCGCGTTGCGCCGCCACCTCGTATTCCACGTCGCCGACCAGACGGCCGTCGGCCTGGCGGTTGATGCCGACGTCGATGACGATGGCGCCTTCCTTGATCCACTCGCCCTTGACCAGTCCCGGCTTGCCGGCAGCGACCACCACCAGGTCGGCGCGCGACACATGGTCGGCCAGGTCGCGGGTGAAGCGGTGGGTCACGGTGACGGTGCAGCCACCCAGCAGCAACTCCAGAGCCATGGGCCGGCCGACGATGTTCGAGGCGCCGACCACGACCGCGTCCATGCCGTACAGGTCGGCGCCGGTGCTGGCGAGCAGGGTCATGATGCCTTTCGGGGTGCAGGGGCGCAGCAGGGGCATGCGCTGGGCCAGGCGGCCGATGTTGTAGGGATGGAAACCGTCCACGTCCTTGTCCGGGTGGATACGCTCCAGCAGCAGGGAGGCGTCCAGGTGGGCGGGCAGGGGTAGCTGGACCAGGATGCCGTCGATGGCGGGATCGTCGTTCAGGCGGTCGATCAGGGCCAGCAGGTCGTCCTGGCTGGTTTCGGCGGGAAGATCGTAGGCCTGGGAGAGAAAGCCGACTTCCTCGCAGTCCTTGCGCTTGTGCGCCACATAGACCTGAGAGGCCGGATCGGTGCCGACCAGGATCACCGCCAGGCCGGGAACGCGCAGGCCTTGCTGGCGGCGCTCGGTCACGCGTTGGGCTATCTGCTGGCGAAGGTTGGCGGCGATCGCTTTGCCGTCGATCAGTTGTGCGGTCATGTCGGAAGGGTAACCATCGAATCGGGTGGAAAAAGGACGCGCATTTTCGCATGGACGCCGCCCGGGGCAAAGGAGGCGACCCGCGGATTTGCCGTAACTCCTTTATATAGCTGAATTTTTTTAAAAAACCCGTTGACGGCCTTTCGCCCCCTGTATAACATGCGCCCCGCTTGCCGAGCACAGCCGGACGCAGGGTAAGAGGTAATGCAAGTCGGTTGCTGACTTTGTGATTGCCAGAGCTTAAAGTTTGCGCTCAGCATTGAATGCAGATGAATAAAGCGCCCGTAGCTCAGCTGGATAGAGCATCCGCCTTCTAAGCGGATGGTCGCAGGTTCGAGTCCTGCCGGGTGCGCCATTCGGCGAATCGGCAAGAAGCAGGCGATGTTTTACCGCAAGTCGTAATATGGTGGGCGTAGCTCAGTTGGTAGAGCACAGGATTGTGGCTCCTGGTGTCGTGGGTTCGATTCCCATCGTCCACCCCATATTCCGAAGCGCCAGGCCCGAGGCCTGGCGTTTTCATTTCCAAGCAGTGTCCCGCGGACGTGGTGGAATTGGTAGACACACTGGATTTAGGTTCCAGCGCCGCAAGGCGTGAGAGTTCGAGTCTCTCCGTCCGCACCACCTTCAGGCTCGGCTTGTCCGGCCGCTGCGGTTGAAGCCGGAACGTCCGGCACGATTCACGATATGGTGGGCGTAGCTCAGTTGGTAGAGCACAGGATTGTGGCTCCTGGTGTCGTGGGTTCGATTCCCATCGTCCACCCCATATTTCGAAGCGCCAGGCCTTGTGCCTGGCGTTTTCGTTTGCGCTTCACGATCTCTTCTCCGCTTGTCTTTCCGGCACCCAGCCCGCCCTCATGGGGCGACGGCAGGTTGAACTTGTTCCGGGTCCGGCGCTCTTAAGCGAGCCCGTCGTTCCTGGCGGGTCCGTATATGCAGTCTGGGTGAAGCGACATGTCGATGAAATGGACCGAGCAGCGCTTGCGCAAGGCTCTCAAGCAGATGGCGAACAATCATGAATCGGCTGCGGTCGAGGTCATGCGCGCCGTCGAGCGGGCGAACGATCCGAAGCTGGCGCAGCGCCTGCTCGAGGTGATCGAGCAGATGCACCAGGATGCCGATGCGCTGCGCTCCATCGACGACGAAATCGCCAGCGGCGTGATCCGTTGCCAATGAGGCCGTAGACGCTCCGCAGTTCAGGACTTCCCGGCGGAAGCCGGCGCATCCGGCCGGTTCGCCAGTTTCGGGCGCAAGGTCGCGCCCTGGGCTGTGTTCCGGCGAACGGTATAAGGTTGGCGGCCGCGGAAGGCGAAGGCGGTGAACATGTTCGTATTCTCTCTCGGTGCGTTTCAGAAACGGTGTTTCACCTGGACGCCCAGGCCGATGCTGTCATGCCGCTCTTCGGCGACAGCGGCGAAGCAGAGGCTGGCGAGCGTGCCGGCGAGGCACAGGGAGGGGCTTCTCATGGGGACTCCTTCCGTTGCAGCCAGGGACGTGCCTTGGTGTCTTGCTGGGCGAAGCGGTAGCCGAGCGCGTTCAGACCGTCGAAGTCGCGACTGAAGGTGTCTCCCAGGCCCTGGCCGCTGCCGGCCAGGACGGCGTGTGCGCTGTCGATGGGTTGCAGGATGAACTCGCCGGAGCGGGTTCCTCCAGCTTGTCCGCGCACCAGCAGGAAGCCGTCTTCGATCCTGATGCTCAGGCCGTTCAGGTAGCTGTGCCGGCTCGTGCTGGCGACGCGGTAGGTGCCGACGGCTTCGGTCCAGGCCTGGGGCAGGGGTGTCGGCTCGATGCGCTCGCCGAGGTAGGCGGCCTGGCCGTGGCGGCGGGACACCAGGATTCGGCGTTGGCCGTAGCTGACCACGTCCAGTTGCAACTGTCCGGCGCTGTCCATGCCGACGGGCCAGAACCCCAGCAGTCTTTTTCTCATCTGCAGCCAGCCCGAGGTGTCGCGCAACAGTTCCACGCGTTGTTCGCCGAAATCTGCGTACAGGCGACCCCGGCGCTCGTACAGGCGAACCTGGCCTTGGCGGGTTGCGTAGCGACCGTATAGCTGTCGCCGGTCCTCCGGGCTCGGCACCTTCAGTGCGGGGGCGCGCGCGGGGGTGGGCTGTACGGCGGAGCGACGAGCGCCCTGCCTGACCTGCAGCATGAGCGACGCCGCTTGCCGGGCCAGGGAGGCGGTGAGCGAACCGCTGTCATCGGCGTTGCTCATGACAATGGCGGCGAGGCGCTGTTCCGGCAGCAGAACCAGGTGGGCGCTGAATCCCGGGGTGGCGCTGGCGTACTCATAGTGACGGATGCCCCCTTCCAGCGGCGCGGAGCCGCACGGGCTGAGGAACCAGGCCAGGCCCACCTGGCAGTCGAAGTCCAGGGCATTGCCGGCGTTCTGCTGGCGGAACATCTCCTCGACGGAGTGTTTCCGGAGAAGCTGGCGCTCCTTGTGGCGCCCGTTGGCGAACAGCATGCGGACGAAGCGGCTGAGGTCGACCGGGCTGCTCCACAGATCGTTGACCGGGAGGTCGCTGGCGGAGCTGGGGCGACCGCCGCCGCTGTAGCCGTGGGCGCGTTGCGCCTGGGGCAGAGCGTTCCTGGCGAAGCTGGAGCGAGTCATCTGCAAAGGCTCCAGCAGGTGCTCGCGCATGTGCTGCTCGAAGTGCTTTCCGGTGTTGCGCTCGATGGCCGCGCCGACCAGTTCGTAGCCAAGGTTGGAATAGGCGACCTGGGTTCCCGGCGGATTGCTCAGCCAGACACCGGATACTTTCGCCGGCAGTTGGCCGAGTGAGTTCGGGCGTTCGCCGAACAGGGGCGGCAGGTGTTCGCCAGGAAGGCCGGACTGATGGCTGAGCAGCCGGCGGAAAGTGATCGCGCGATCCGCCTCGCTCTGGTCGGCATGGAAGCGTGAGCGTACGTAGAACTCGTGCAAGGTGGCCTGGAGCGGAGCGTCGAGAGAGAGTTGGCCGCGTTCGGCCAGTTGCAGGGTCGCGCTGGCGATCAGTAGCTTGGACAGGTCGCCGGCGTGGAATGCGGTGTGCTCGCTGGCGTTGATCCTGTGCTGTCGGTCGGCATAGCCGAAACCGCGAGCCCAGACCAGTTGCTGGTCGTCGACCAATGCCAGGGCCAGGCCGGGCACGTCCTGCCTTTCCATTTCCCGGCGGATGTGGCGTTGCAGATAGTCGATGACCTCGCCGTAGTTGCCCACGGCGGCGCTCGGCGCTGGCGGGGCGGGTGGCAGGCCGTGGCAGCCGCTGGTGCCGAGCAGGCAGCCGAGAAGGGGAAGGTGCATGGCGCGAAACATGGAATACCTGGCGGAAAGGCGAGGTGTCCCATGCTAGGGCGGGCCTGGCTGGCAATCCTTACGGCTTTGTCAGCAATCTGTGAAAGATTGTTAAGCCTCCGCTGTCAACGGGGTCGCTCCCAGGTCAGGCGGAAGGAGGCGCCTCCCTGCGGCGTTTCCAGCGCTTCCGCATAGCCGCCGTGCCATTGCGCGACCCGGCGGACGATCGCCAGGCCCAGGCCGAAGCCGCCGGTGCTGCGATCGCGGCTGTCGTCCAGGCGCGAAAAGGGTTCGAAAATCTTCTGCCGGGCATCCGCCGGTATCCCGGGGCCGTCGTCGTTGACCCGTATCTGACAGCTGTCGCCTTGATCGAGGAGGGCGATTTCGACGCGCGAGTGTGCGTGGCGGATGGCGTTGCGCAGCAGGTTGATCACGGCGCGCGCCATGAAGCGAGGCTCGATGCGGATCTGTTCGACCTGGCAGGCGCTGATCTCGCAGGTGACTCCGGCGGCTTCGGCTTCCAGGGCGACGTCGGCGACGACGCTATCCAGCCAGCTCGCGGCGTCGACGATTTCCCGGTGGCTCCCGACGTTGCCGTGCTCCAGGCGGGCGTAGGTCAGCAGTTCGGATACCATTTCCTCCAGTTCACCGAGGTCGGCGCGCATGTCCTCTATCAGGTCGTGGCGTACTTCGGCGTCGACCTGCTTGTTCAATTGCTCGAGTTCGAAGGACAGGCGGGAGATCGGCGTGCGCAATTCGTGGGATACCGCGTTGGTCAGTTCGCGCTGGTTGCTGATCAGGCTTTCGATGCGGTCGGCCATCTGGTTGAAGTGTTGGGCCAGGGTGCGGATATCGGAGCGTCGGAAAATGCGCGTGCGCGATGACAGGTCGCCGTCGCCGAAGCGTTGCGCGGCCAGGCGCAGGGTCTCGAGGTCGCGCCAGTGCGGGCGGACCCATACCAGCAGGGCGATGCCGACCAGCACGCCGAGCAGGATGTAGGCCAGCACGGTGAACAGTGGGGTCAGCGAGGGTTCCGGCGGCAGCTTGATGTCGAGCAACTGCGGACCCGCGTCGATGCGGCTGATGAATTCCGTGAAGTCCTCGCGTACCACCAGCAGGTTCTTGTCGAGGAGAGCCTGCTCTTCCTGCGTCAGCTTCGCCTGCCTGGCATCCGTCAGGCTCAGCTCGAGCCCGTAGTGGGGGCGCCAGTCTTCGAGCTGTCGCTGGCGTCCGGCCTGGTCCAGCGGGGCCAGCTTTTCCACCAGCGAATAGGCCTGGCCGCGAACGGCGTCGCGGTGATAGTTCTCGACGATGCTGTCGTAGAACGCGTCGATGACATGGTCGACCACGAAGATCGCGGCGGCGAACCCCAGGGCCAGCAGCAGGTAGAGGCGCAGGAACAGGCGCAGCATTCAGAGTTCCCAGCCCAGCGGGTTGAACAGGTAGCCCTTGCCCCAGACGGTCTTGATCCGGACCGGCTCGCGCGGATTGTCCTTCAGTTTATTGCGCAGCTTGCTGATGCAGACGTCGACGCTGCGGTTCAGGCCGTCGAAGCCGATGCCGCGGATCTGGTTGAGGATCTCGTCGCGGGAAAGTATTTCCCCTGCCTGGTTGGCCAGCAGCCAGAGCAGCTCGAACTCCATCGTGGTCAGTTCTATGCCGCGGCCTTCGAGTTCCGCTTCGCGCCGCCGTCGGTCGATGTTCAGCTTGCCGAATGTCAGGCTTTCCGGGGAGGCGGGAAGGGGCGCGTGCCGGCGCATCAGGGCGCGCAGGCGGGCGAGCAGCACCGGTGGCTCGATCGGCTTGATCACGTAGTCGTCGGCGCCGGACTCCAGGCCGAGGATGTGATCGAGATCGTCCTCCTGGGCGGTGAGTATGAGGATCGGCAGGTTCGCGACCCGGCGGATCTCCCGGCACACCTGCAGACCATTCTGTCCGGGGAGCATGAGGTCGAGAACCACCACTTGCGGCTTGAAGTCGAGGAAAGCGGCGAACGCGGCATCACCGCGATGCACCTGGCGCACTTCGAAACCATGCTGGGAAAGGAAGCTGGCAATCAGGCGGGCGAGCTTCTGGTCGTCTTCGACGAGCAATACCTTGCTGAGGGTAGGGCAGTCCATAGGGTTTCATCGGTCGGAGCGGAATCGGCTGGCATTATATGCACCCGCTTCCGGCGAAGCTCCAGCGACTCGTTCGAGACCGGGCTGCGATCGGCGGAAGCGGCCGGAAACACCCCGGGGATCCGCCTGCACCCTGGCGGGGTGACTTCTGCTTTTCCCTCTACTAGAATGCATGCCCTTGATTCTGGGAGCCGGAAGGACCGGCTTACGTCTGTGCAACGAGGAATATCCATGCAAGTTTCTGTTGAAAGCACTTCCGCTCTTGAGCGCCGCATGACCGTTGGTGTGCCTGCCGAGCGTATCGAGACCGAAGTCAACAAGCGTCTGCAGCAGACCGCCCGTCGTGCCAAGATTCCAGGTTTCCGCCCCGGCAAGGTGCCGATGAGTGTCATTCGTCAGCGCTACGAAGCTTCCGCGCGCCAGGAAGCCATGGGCGATCTGATCCAGGAAACCTTCTACGAAGCCGTGGTCGAGCAGAAGCTGAATCCGGCCGGTTCGCCGTCGGTAGAGCCCAAGTCCTTCGAGAAAGGCAAGGACCTGGAATACATCGCAACCTTCGAAGTCTTCCCGGAATTTACCGTTTCCGGCCTGGAAGACATCAAGGTCGAGCGCCTGCAGGCCGAAGTTTCCGATGCTGATGTCGACAACATGCTCGATGTCCTGCGCAAGCAGAACACCCGTTTCGAAGTGGTCGAGCGTGCCGCCCAGAACGATGACCAGTTGAACATCGACTTCGTCGGTAAGATCGACGGCGAAGCCTTCGCCGGCGGTTCCGCCAAGGGCACCCTGCTGGTACTGGGCTCCGGTCGCATGATCGCCGGCTTCGAAGAAGGGCTGGTGGGGGCGAAGGCCGGTGAAGAGCGCGTGCTCAACCTGACCTTCCCCGAGGACTACCAGAACCTGGACCTGGCCAACAAGGCTGCCGAGTTCACCGTTACCGTCAATAGCGTTGCCGAGCCCAAGCTGCCGGAACTGAACGAAGAGTTCTTCGCTCTGTTCGGCGTGAAGGAAACCGGTCTCGATGGCTTCCGCGCCGAAGTGCAGAAGAACATGGAGCGCGAGCTGCGCCAGGCGATCAAGTCCAAGGTCAAGAACCAGGTCATGGAAGGTCTGCTGCAGGCCAACCCGATCGAAGTGCCCAAGGCCCTGATCGGCAACGAAGTGAACCGTCTGCGCGTGCAGGCCGTCCAGCAGTTCGGTGGCAACATCAAGCCTGACCAACTGCCGGCCGAGCTGTTCGAGGAGCAGGCCAAGCGCCGTGTGGTGCTGGGCCTGATCGTCGCCGAAGTGGTCAAGCAGCACGAGCTGAAGGCCGACGAAGGTCGCGTTCGCGAAATGATCGAGGAAATGGCCTCGGCCTACCAGGAGCCCGAGCAGGTCGTCGCCTGGTACTTCAAGAACGAGCCCCAGCTGAACGAAGTCCGTTCTGTTGTACTGGAAGAACAAGTCGTAGATACTGTCCTGCAAAAGGCCACTGTGACCGATAAGCAGGTATCCTACGAAGAAGCGGTCAAGCCGGCCGAAGCTCCGCAAGCGGCCTGATTCGTTCCTCTCGTTCGAATCCCACAAGCCAGCCTTAGTGCTGGCTTGTGCGTCTTTGAGGCTTCACTATCTGTTAGGGAGTGATCGCAAGACATGTCTCGCAACTCTTTTATTCCGCACGTTCCCGATATCCAGGCCGCCGGTGGCCTGGTGCCCATGGTGGTGGAGCAGTCCGCCCGCGGCGAGCGCGCCTACGACATCTATTCGCGCCTGCTGAAGGAGCGGATCATCTTCCTGGTCGGCCAGGTCGAGGACTACATGGCCAACCTGGTGGTTGCCCAGTTGCTGTTCCTGGAGGCTGAAAATCCCGAGAAGGACATTCATCTCTACATCAACTCGCCGGGTGGCTCGGTGACTGCCGGGATGTCCATCTACGACACCATGCAGTTCATCAAGCCCAACGTCTCGACCACCTGTATCGGTCAGGCGTGCAGCATGGGTGCCCTGCTGCTTGCGGGCGGTGCCGCCGGCAAGCGCTACTGCCTGCCGCATTCGCGGATGATGATCCACCAGCCGCTGGGCGGTTTCCAGGGCCAGGCCTCGGATATCGAGATCCATGCCAAGGAAATCCTCTTCATCAAGGAGCGTCTGAACCAGATCCTGGCGCACCACACCGGCCAGCCCCTGGACGTCATTGCCCGCGATACCGATCGTGACCGCTTCATGAGCGGTGACGAAGCCGTCAAGTATGGCCTGATCGACAAGGTCATGACCCAGCGCGACCTGGCCGTCTAAGGCTCCGCAATACTGGCGGTCGAGACATTCGGCCGCCTCGTGGGCTTGAAAATGCCCACAATTGCCTTCATCTTGTGTTTGAAGCTACCCATTGGATCGATCGAATGACTGATACCCGCAACGGCGAGGACAACGGCAAGCTGCTGTATTGCTCCTTCTGCGGCAAGAGCCAGCACGAAGTGCGCAAGTTGATTGCCGGCCCCTCGGTCTTTATCTGCGACGAGTGTGTCGACCTGTGCAATGACATCATCCGCGAGGAGGTGCAGGAAGCGCAGGCGGAAAGTAGTGGGCACAAACTTCCGGCGCCGAAAGAGATCCGCACCATCCTCGATCAGTACGTGATCGGGCAGGAGCGGGCCAAGAAGGTTCTGGCGGTAGCGGTATACAACCACTACAAGCGCCTCAACCAGCGTGACAAGAAGGACGATATCGAGCTCGGCAAGAGCAACATTCTGATGATCGGCCCAACCGGCTCGGGCAAGACCCTGCTGGCCGAGACCCTCGCACGTCTGCTGAACGTGCCGTTCACCATCGCCGATGCGACCACGCTGACGGAAGCGGGCTACGTGGGCGAGGATGTCGAGAACATCATCCAGAAACTCTTGCAGAAGTGCGATTACGATGTGGAGAAGGCCCAGATGGGCATCGTCTACATCGACGAGATCGACAAGATTTCCCGGAAATCGGACAACCCCTCCATCACTCGCGACGTTTCCGGCGAGGGTGTGCAGCAGGCCCTGCTGAAGCTCATCGAGGGCACCGTTGCCTCGGTACCGCCGCAGGGCGGTCGCAAGCATCCGCAGCAGGAGTTCCTGCAGGTCGATACGCGCAACATCCTGTTCATCTGCGGCGGCGCTTTCGCCGGTCTGGAGCGGGTCATCCAGAACCGTTCCGCGCGCGGCGGCATTGGTTTCAATGCCGAAGTACGCAGTCAGGAGATGGGCAAGAAGGTCGGCGAGGCGTTCAAGGAAGTTGAGCCGGAAGATCTCGTCAAGTTCGGTCTTATTCCCGAATTTGTAGGGCGTTTGCCGGTGATCGCGACTCTTGATGAGCTCGACGAGGCTGCGCTCATGCAGATCCTGACCGAGCCGAAGAACGCTCTCACCAAGCAGTACGCCAAGCTGTTCGAGATGGAAGGCGTCGATCTCGAATTCCGTCCGGACGCACTCAAGGCGGTTGCCCGCAAGGCGCTCGAACGCAAGACCGGTGCACGTGGCTTGCGTTCAATTCTCGAAGGTATCCTTCTCGATACCATGTACGAGATTCCCTCCCAGCAGGATGTCAGCAAGGTGGTCATCGATGAGAGTGTCATCGATGGCTCGTCGCAACCCCTGATGATCTACGAGAACAGCGAAAAGCCAGCCAAGGCTGCGCCTGAGGCATGAAAGAGCAGGGGCCTTCGGGCCCCTTTTCTTTTCCGACTGGCACGCTTGTTTTTTCCCGGGCCTAACCCCATCTTAGGCTGAAAGGTCTTCCTATCTGTTTCGTGGCCAAGTGCCGCTGTAGAGCCGACATTATGAAAACACTCGTCGAATTGCCCTTGCTGCCGCTACGTGACGTGGTGGTGTACCCGCACATGGTCATCCCGTTGTTCGTCGGTCGGGAAAAGTCCATCGAGGCCCTGGAGGCAGCGATGACCGGCGACAAGCAAATCCTCCTGCTGGCGCAGAAAAACCCCGCGGACGACGATCCGGGCGAAGATGGCCTGTACCGCATGGGTACGGTCGCTACCGTGCTGCAGTTGCTCAAGCTGCCGGATGGCACCGTCAAGGTGCTGGTCGAAGGCGAGCAGCGCGGCCAGGTCGAGCGCTTCATCGAGGAAGAAGGGCACATTCGTGCCGCGGTCCAGGCCATCGATGACGCCAATGTCGGCGAGCGCGAGGCTGAGGTCTTCACTCGCAGCCTGCTGAGCCAGTTCGAGCAATACGTCCAGTTGGGCAAGAAAGTCCCCGCCGAGGTGCTTTCCTCGCTGAACAGCATCGACGAGCCGAGCAGGCTGGTCGATACCATGGCCGCGCACATGGCGCTGAAGATCGAGCAGAAGCAGGACATCCTGGAGATCACCGACCTGTCGTCGCGGGTCGAGCATGTCCTGGCGCTGCTGGATGCCGAGATCGACCTGCTGCAGGTGGAAAAGCGCATCCGCGGCCGGGTCAAGAAGCAGATGGAGCGCAGCCAGCGCGAGTACTACCTGAATGAGCAGATGAAGGCCATTCAGAAGGAACTCGGCGATATCGACGAAGGGCACAACGAAGTCGAGGAGCTGAAGAAGCGCATCGACGCCGCTGGCTTGACCAAGGAGGCGCACACCAAGGCCACTGCCGAGCTGAACAAGCTCAAGCAGATGTCGCCGATGTCGGCGGAAGCCACCGTGGTGCGTTCCTACATAGACTGGCTGCTGAACGTGCCGTGGAAGGCCGAGAGCAAGGTGCGCCATGATCTCGCCAAGGCGGAAGACATCCTCGATGCCGACCATTACGGCCTGGAAGAGGTCAAGGAGCGCATTCTCGAGTATCTCGCCGTGCAAAAGCGGGTGAAGAAGCTCAAGGGCCCGGTCCTTTGCCTGGTGGGGCCGCCCGGCGTGGGCAAGACCTCCCTGGCCGAATCCATCGCTCGCGCCACCAATCGCAAGTTCGTGCGCATGGCGCTCGGCGGCGTGCGTGACGAGGCCGAGATCCGCGGTCACCGTCGTACCTATATCGGCTCCATGCCGGGCCGCCTGATCCAGAAGATGACCAAGGTCGGCGTGCGCAACCCGCTGTTCCTCCTCGACGAAATCGACAAGATGGGCAGCGACATGCGCGGGGATCCCGCCTCGGCGCTGCTCGAGGTGCTCGACCCGGAGCAGAACCACAACTTCAACGATCACTACCTGGAAGTCGACTACGACCTGTCCGACGTGATGTTCCTCTGCACCGCGAACTCGATGAACATCCCGGCGCCCCTGCTGGATCGGATGGAAGTCATCCGCCTGCCGGGCTACACCGAGGACGAGAAGGTCAACATCGCCTCCAAGTACCTGATTCCGAAGCAGGTCCAGGCCAACGGCCTGAAGAAGGGCGAGCTGACCTTCGAGGAAGGCGCCCTGCGCGACATCATTCGTTACTACACCCGCGAAGCCGGGGTGCGCAGCCTTGAGCGGCAGATCGCCAAGGTCTGCCGCAAGGCGGTGAAGGAGCATGCCAAGCTCAAGCGTATCCAGGCGGTGGTGTCCAGCGAGACGCTGGAGAACTACCTCGGCGTGCGCAAGTTCCGTTATGGCCTCGCCGAACAGCAGGACCAGATCGGCCAGGTGACCGGGCTGGCCTGGACCCAGGTCGGCGGCGAGCTGCTCACCATCGAGGCGGCCGTGGTACCGGGCAAGGGCCAGTTGACCAAGACCGGATCGCTGGGCGACGTGATGGCGGAGTCGATCACCGCGGCGTTGACCGTGGTGCGCAGCCGCGCCCAGAGCCTAGGAATCGCGGCGGACTTCCACGAGAAACGCGACATCCATATCCACGTTCCGGAAGGCGCTACGCCGAAGGATGGCCCGAGCGCAGGCATCGGCATGTGCACGGCGCTGGTTTCGGCGATCACGCAGATCCCGGTGCGCGCCGACGTGGCAATGACCGGGGAGATCACCCTGCGTGGGCAGGTGCTGGCGATCGGCGGGCTGAAAGAAAAACTTTTGGCGGCGCACCGCGGCGGGATCAAGACGGTGATCATTCCCGAGGAAAATGTTCGCGACCTGAAGGAAATTCCGGACAATATTAAGAGTGATCTGGTTATTAAACCGGTTAAATGGATTGACGAAGTCCTGCAAATTGCGCTGCAATACGCCCCGGAGCCCTTGCCCGATGCGGCTCCGGAGATGGTTGCAAAGGATGAAAAACGCGAGCCTGATTCCAAGGAGCGAATTAGCACGCATTAGTCGGTAGGTATTCTTGACACTGTTTTTGGGCCCTTGTTATAAAGCGGCACTTGCTGAGTCAGTTGGCCTACCAGCACAGAATTTCCTTACACCTAACACATAGAAACATACTCAACAGAAATAAGGGGACTTAGAGTGAACAAGTCGGAACTGATCGATGCAATTGCCGCATCTGCTGATATCCCGAAAGCTGTTGCCGGTCGCGCACTGGACGCAGTGATCGAGTCCGTCACTGGCGCCCTGAAGGCTGGTGACTCCGTCGTGCTGGTTGGTTTCGGCACCTTCGCTGTCAAAGAGCGCGCTGCTCGCACCGGTCGCAACCCGCAAACTGGCAAGCCGATCAAGATCGCCGCTGCCAAGATCCCGGGCTTCAAAGCCGGTAAAGCCCTGAAGGATGCTGTCAACTAAGCGTCTTTTTGGACTCGTTCTACCCAGGTCAGCCAAGGCTGGCCTGGCTGCGGAGCGGTAGTTCAGTCGGTTAGAATACCGGCCTGTCACGCCGGGGGTCGCGGGTTCGAGTCCCGTCCGCTCCGCCAGTTACGAGAAGGCGCATCCTCGGATGCGCCTTTCTTATATCCGCATCTCTTACCCACGCCGCGCCGCCCAAGACGGCTGGTCGTGGCAGTTTTTGGGGGCTGCATGCTGCAGAACATCAGGGATAATTCCCAGGGCTGGATCGCCAAGACCATCATTGGCGTGATCATCGTTCTCCTGTCGCTGACCGGCTTCGACGCGATCATCCGGGCCACCGACCACTCCAACGTGGCCGCCAAGGTCAACGGCGACGATATCAGTCTCAATGAAGTCCAACAGGCCGTGGACATGCAGCGTCGCCAGCTGCTGCAACGCCTGGGCAAGGATTTCGATCCGTCCATGCTGGATGACAAGCTGCTCAAGGAAGCGGCCCTGAAGGGGCTGATCGAGCGTACCCTGCTGCTCCAGGCCGCCAAGGACGACAAGTTCGCTTTCTCCGACCAGGCGCTGGACCAGTTGATCCTGCAAACTCCCGAGTTCCAGGTCGACGGCAAGTTCAACGCGGATCGCTTCGACCAGGTCATCCGCCAGATGAACTACAGCCGCATGCAGTTCCGCCAGATGCTCGGCCAGGAAATGCTCATCGGCCAGCTTCGCGCCGGCCTGGCGGGCACCGGTTTCGTCACCGACAACGAATTGCAGTCCTTCGCTCGCCTCGAGAAGCAGACCCGCGACTTCGCTACCCTGGCGATCAAGGCCGACGCGTCCAAGAGCAGCGTGAGCGAGGACGAGGTGAAGGCCTTCTACGAAGGCCACAAGAGCGAGTTCATGACTCCCGAGCAGGTGGTCGTCGAATACGTGGAACTGAAGAAGTCCTCCTTCTTTGACCAGGTCAAGGTGAAGCAGGAAGACCTCGAGGCGTTGTACCAGAAGGAAATCGCCAACCTCTCCGAGCAGCGCGATGCCGCCCACATCCTGATCGAGGTGAACGACAAGGTCGGCGACGAGCAGGCCAAGGCGAAGATCGACGAGATCAAGGCTCGCCTGGCCAAGGGCGAGGATTTCGCCGCGCTGGCCAAGGAGTTCTCCCAGGATATCGGCTCGGCCGCCACCGGCGGTGACCTGGGCTACGCCGGTCGCGGCGTGTACGACCCCGCGTTCGAGGAGGCGCTGTATGCGCTGAAGCAAGGTGAGGTATCCGCCCCGGTGAAGACTCCGTACGGCTACCACCTGATCAAGCTGCTGGGCGTGCAGGCACCGGAAGTACCGAGCCTGGAAAGCCTCAAGCCGAAGCTCGAGGACGAACTGAAGAAGCAGATGGTCGAGCAGCGTTTCGTCGAGGCTACCAAGGATCTGGAAAGCTCCGCCTACGAAGCCGCCGACCTGAGCCAGCCGGCGCAGGAAATGGGCCTGAAGGTCCAGACCAGCCAGCCGTTCGGACGTTCGGGGGGCGACGGCATCGCTGCCAACCGCCAGATCGTGCAGACCGCGTTCAGCGCCGAGGTGCTGGAAGAAGCGGCCAACAGTGGCGCCATCGAGCTGGATCCGGACACCGTGGTGGTGCTGCGGGTCAAGGAACACAACAAGCCGAAGGAGCAACCGCTGGAGCAGGTCGCGGCGAACATCCGCGAGCGCCTGGCCGCCGAAAAGGCCGCCGAGGAGGCGCAGAAGCGTGGCGAGGCCCTGATCGCAGAGCTGCGTGAAGGCCGTACCTCTTCCGCAGCGGGTGAGTCGTGGAAAGTGGTCGAGGCGGCCTCCCGCGGCCAGGAAGGCGTCGATCCGAAACTGCTCCAGGCGGTGTTCCGCATGCAGCGTCCGGAGGCCAAGGACAAGCCTTCGCTCTCTGGCGTGACCCTGGCCAATGGCGATTACGTGGTGATCCGCCTGAATGGCGTCAGTGAGCCGGAGAAGGCTATCTCCGACGACGAGAAGGCCATGTACCGCCGCTTCCTGGCTTCGCGCAGCGGACAGGCAGACTTCGCCGCCTTCCGCCGTCAGTTGCAGGACAAGGCGGAAGTCGAGAAATACTGAGACCGAGATGCAAAGAAAAGGCCGCTTACGCGGCCTTTTCTTTATTCCACCCATGAAAAAGGCCGCTCGAAGCGGCCATTTTTCATGGGCGGGGTGATCAGTCGTCGTCCAGCGGGCCCATGGCGGTAGTGTTGAAGCCGCCATCGACGTAGAGGATCTCGCCACTGATACCGCTGGCCAGGTCCGAACAGAGGAAGGCGCCGGCATTGCCGACTTCCTCGATGGTGACGTTGCGCCGCAGCGGCGTCTGCCGCTCGTTGGCGGCCAGCATCTTGCGGAAGCTCTTGATTCCGGAGGCGGCGAGCGTTCGGATCGGCCCGGCGGAAACCGCATTGACCCGGGTGCCTTCCGCGCCCAGGCTGCCGGCCAGGTAGCGGACCCCGGCCTCCAGGCTGGCCTTGGCCATGCCCATTACGTTGTAGTTCGGCATGGTCCGTTCGGCGCCCAGGTAGGAGAGGGTCAGCAGGCTGCCGTTGCGGCCCTTCATCATTTCCCGTCCGGCCTTGGCCAGGGCGATGAAGCTGTAGGCGCTGATGTCGTGGGCGATGCGGAAGCCCTCGCGGGTGGTCACCGCGGTGAAGTCGCCGTCGAGCTGATCGCCTGGAGCGAATCCGACGGAGTGGACGATGATGTCCAGGCCGTCCCAGTGCTTGCCCAGGGCGGCGAACACCGCTTCGATCTGGCTGTCGTCGGCCACGTCACAGGGGAAGCACAGCTCCGGCCGCGAGCCCCAGCCACTGGCGAACTCCTCCACCCGGCCCCTGAGCTTGTCGTTCTGGTAGGTGAAGGCCAGTTCGGCGCCTTCCCGGTGCATGGCGGCGGCGATGCCGGAAGCGATGGAGAGCTTGCTGGCGACTCCGACGATCAGGGCGCGTTTTCCTGTGAGAAATCCCATGGTCCGTTCCTTGTCTGCTACTCAGTTTTCCGCGCTTGCCGGGGCCATGAAGGCGGCCTCCAGCAATTGCTGCGTATAGGGATGTTGCGGCGAGGCGAAAACCGCTTCGGCGCTGCCCTGTTCCACCACCTTGCCATGTCGAACCACCATCAACTGGTGGCTGAGCGCCTTGACCACCGCCAGGTCGTGGCTGATGAACAGGTAGGTGAGGTTGTACTTGCCCTGCAGTTGCCGCAGCAATTCCACGACCTGGCGCTGCACGGTGCGGTCGAGCGCCGAGGTCGGTTCGTCGAGCAGGATCAGTGCCGGTTTCAGCACCAGTGCCCGGGCGATGGCGATGCGCTGGCGCTGGCCGCCGGAGAATTCGTGGGGGTAACGGTAGCGGGTCTGCGGATCGAGCCCGACCTCCACCAGCGCGTCGATGATCGCCTGCTCCTGTTCGGCCTCGCTGCCGATCCTATGGATGCGCAGGCCTTCGCCGACGATCTCGCCGACACACATGCGTGGGCTGAGGCTGCCATACGGGTCCTGGAACACCACCTGCATCTCGCGGCGCAGCGGGCGCACGTCATGTTGCGCGAGACCGTCCAGCCGGGTGCCTTCGAAGCGGATGCCGCCCTGGCTTTCCAGCAGCCGCAGGATTGCCAGGCCAAGGGTCGACTTGCCCGAGCCGCTTTCGCCAACGATGCCCAGCGTCTGCCCGCGGGGTAGTTCGAAATTGACCCCGTCGACCGCCTTGACGTGGTCCACGGTGCGGCGGAACACGCCTTTGCGGATCGGGAACCAGACCCGCAGGTCGTCCACCGCCAACAGGGTTTCACCGGGCGGGTTGCTCGCCGGCGCACCGCTGGGCTCGGCGTTGAGCAGCTCGCGGGTATAGGGGTGTCGCGGGGCTGCGAAGAGTTCCTGGCAGGAAGCCTGCTCGACGATCCGCCCTTGTTGCATGACGCAGACGCGGTGGGCGATGCGCCGGACCAGGTTGAGGTCGTGGGTGATCAGCAGCAGGGACATGCCCAGGCGTGCCTGCAGGTCCTTGAGCAGATCGAGGATCTTCAACTGGACGGTGACGTCGAGCGCGGTGGTCGGTTCGTCGGCGATCAGCAGTTGCGGCTCGCAGGCCAGGGCCATGGCGATCATCACCCGCTGCCGCTGGCCACCGGAGAGTTCGTGTGGATAGGCTTTCAGGCGCTTGGCTGGCTCGGGGATGCCGACCAGCTCGAGCAGTTCGAGAATTCTCGCGCTGGCCTTGGCGCCACCCAGGCCCTTGTGCAGGGCGAGGACCTCGGCGAGCTGCTTCTCGATGGTATGCAGCGGATTGAGCGAGGTCATGGGTTCCTGGAAGACCATGGCGATGCGGTTGCCGCGGATCCCGCGCAGGCGCCGTTCCGGGAGCTTGAGCAGATCCTCGCCCTGGTAGTGGATGCTGCCTGCTGGGTGGCTGGCGACGGAGTAGGGCAGCAGGCGCAGGATCGAGTGGGCGGTCACCGACTTGCCCGAGCCGCTTTCGCCGACCAGGGCCAGGGTCTCGCCCTGGCGGATGTCGAAGCTGACGCCTTCGACCACCCGCTGGCGTTGCTCGCCGGAGAGGAACTCGACGGCGAGGTCGCGGATTTCCAGAATGTTCTCGCTCATCTCATTTCCTCGGGTCGAAAGCGTCGCGGGCGGCTTCGCCGATGAACACCAGCAGGCTCAGCATGACCGCCAGCACCACGAAGGCGGAAATGCCCAGCCAGGGCGCCTGGAGGTTGGACTTGCCCTGGGCGACCAGCTCGCCCAGCGACGGCGCGCCGGGCGGCAGGCCGAAGCCGAGGAAGTCCAGGGAGGTGAGGGTGCCGATGGCGCCGGTGAGGATGAACGGCATGAAGGTCAGGGTCGAGATCATCGCGTTCGGCAGGATGTGACGGAACATGATGGCGCTGTTGCGCATGCCGAGGGCCCGGGCGGCGCGGACGTATTCCAGGTTGCGCCCGCGGAGGAACTCGGCGCGGACCACGTCCACCAGGCTCATCCAGGAAAACAGCAGCATGATGCCCAGCAGCCACCAGAAGTTCGGCTGGACGAAGCTGGCCAGGATGATCAGCAGGTAGAGCACCGGCAGCCCCGACCAGACTTCCAGGAAACGCTGGCCGAGCAGGTCGACCCAGCCGCCGTAGTAGCCTTGCAGGGCGCCGACGGTGACGCCGATCAGAGAACTGAGCACGGTCAGGGTCAGGGCGAAGAGGATCGACACGCGGAAGCCGTAGATCACCCGGGCGAGCACGTCGCGGGCCTGGTCGTCGGTGCCCAGCCAGTTTTCCGCCGACGGCGGGGCGGGGGCGGGAACCTTCAGCTCGTAGTTGATGGTGTCGTAGCTGTAGGGGATCGGCGGCCAAAGCACCCAGCCGTCCTTCTCGGCGATCAGTTGGCTGATGTAGGGGCTCTTGTAGTTGGCTTCCAGGGGGAATTCGCCGCCGAAGGTGGTTTCCGGGTAGCGTTTGAAGACCGGGAAGTACCAGCCGCCGTCGTAATGCACGACCAGCGGTTTGTCGTTGGCGATCAGTTCGGCGCCGAGGCTGCCGACGAACAGGATGAGGAACAGCCAGAGCGACCACCAGCCACGCTTGTTGCTCTTGAAGCGGGCCCAGCGGCGCTGGTTGATGGGAGACAGGCGCATCGGATTACTCCCGGTTCTCGAAGTCGATGCGCGGATCGACCAGGGTGTAGACGATATCGCTGATCAGCTTCATGACCAGCCCGAACAGGGTGAAGATGAACAGCGTGCCGAAGACCACCGGGTAGTCGCGGTTCATCGCCGCTTCGAAGCTGAGCAGGCCGAGGCCGTCGAGGGAGAAGATCACCTCGATCAACAGCGAACCGGTGAAGAAGATCCCCAGCAGCGCAGCCGGCAGACCGGCGATCACCAGTAGCATGGCGTTGCGGAATACGTGCCCGTAGAGCACGCGGCGTTCGGTCAGGCCCTTGGCGCGGGCAGTGACCACGTATTGCTTGCCGATCTCGTCGAGGAAGCTGTTCTTGGTCAGCAGCGTGATGGTGGCGAAGTTGCCGATCACCAGGGCGGTTACCGGCAAGGCCAGGTGCCAGAAATAGTCGAGCACCTTGCCGCCGAGGCTGAGCTGGTCGAAGTTGTTCGAGGTCAGGCCGCGCAGGGGGAACCAGTCCCAGTAGCTGCCGCCGGCGAACAGCACCACCAGGAGGATGGCGAAGAGGAAGGCGGGAATGGCGTAGCCGACGATGATCGCCGAACTGGTCCAGATGTCGAAGACGCTGCCGTGGCGGACCGCCTTGGCGATCCCCAGCGGGATCGACACCAGGTACATGATCAGCGTGCTCCAGAGCCCGAGCGAGATCGACACCGGCAATTTCTCGACGATCAGGTCGGTGACCTTGGCGTCGCGGAAGAAGCTCTGCCCGAAGTCCAGGTGCAGGTAGTTCTTCAGCATGATCATGAAGCGCTCGGGGGCCGACTTGTCGAAGCCGTACATGCGCTCGATCTCTTTCACCAGCTCCGGGTCCAGGCCTTGCGCGCCGCGGTACTGCGAGCCGGCCACGGCGACTTCGCCGCCGCCGCCGGAGATGCGCCCGGTGGCGCCGCCGGAAGCGGCGTCGAAGCCTTCCAGCTTGGCGATCATCTGCTCCACCGGACCGCCGGGAGCGGCCTGGATGATGATGAAGTTGATCAGCAGGATGCCGAACAGGGTAGGGACGATCAGCAGCAGGCGCCGCAGGATGTAGGAGAGCATGCGGCGTTACTCCCGTTCCGGCTCGGCGTCTTGCGCGGCTTCGGCTTGCGCCTTGCTCGGCACCGCCTTGTCGCTGGTCTGCCACCAGGTCATCAGGCCCCAGTCGTAGAGCGGCGTCACCTTCGGCCGGCCGAAACGGTTCCAGTAGGCGACCCGCCAGGTATCGACGTAGTAGTTGGGAACCACGTAGTAGCCCCACGACAGTACGCGGTCGAGGGCGCGGGTATGGTCGATCAGGCTTTGCCGCGAGTCGGACTGGATCAGGCTTTCCACCAGGCTGTCGATGGCCGGGTCCTTGAGGCCGATGAAGTTGCGGCTGCCGGCCTTGTCGGCGCTGCTGGAATGCCAGAACTCTCGCTGTTCGTTGCCTGGCGAGTTGGATTGCGGCCAGGTCGCCGAGGTCATGTCGAAATCCCGCGAGCGCAGGCGGTTGACGAACTGCGAGACGTCGACGCGACGGATCTGCATGTCGATGCCAAGTTCGGCCAGGTTGCGCTTGAACGGCAGGATGACCCGTTCCATGTTGGCCTGGAACAGCATGAACTCGAAGCTCAGTGGCTGGCCGTCGGGACCTACCATGCGGTTGTTCTCGATCCTGTAGCCGGCCTCGGTGAGCAACTGGTAGGCCTTGCGTCGCTGCTCGCGGATCACCCCACTGCCGTCGTTGACCGGATTCTGGAAGACCTGGTCGAAGGCCTCGTCGGGAATCTTGCCGCGCAGCGGTTCGAGGATTTTCAGCTCGGCTTCGCTGGGCAACTGGTGGGCGGCCATCTCCGAGTTCTCGAAATAGCTGTTGGTGCGCTTGTAGGAGCTGAAGAACAGCTGCTTGTTCGACCATTCGAAGTCGAACAGCAGGCTGATCGCCTGGCGTACCCGGCGGTCCTGGAACACCGGGCGGCGGATATTGAAGGCGAAGCCCTGCATCCCCACCGGGTTGTGGTTGTGGATGCTGGCCTTGATGAAACGCCCGTCGCGCAATGCCGGCGACTCGTAGCCGGTGGCCCAGTCCTTCGCCGAATATTCGAGGTTGACGTCGTACTGGCCGGCCTTGAAGGCTTCCAGGGCGACCGACATGTCGCGATAGGAGTCGATGGTGATGGTGTCGAAGTTATAGAGTCCGCGGGAGACCGGAAGGTCCTTGGCCCACCAGTCCTTGACTCGCTCGTAGCTGATGGAGCGTCCCGGATCGACCTTGGCGATGCGGTAGGGGCCACTGCCTACCGGGATTTCCATGCCGGTCTTGGAAAAGTCGCGGTCGGCCCACCAGTGTTTCGGCAGGATCGCGATCTGGCCGAGGATCAGCGGCAGTTCGCGGTTGCCGGCGTGCTTGAAGTCGAAGCGCACGCGAAGCTTGTCCTCGGCGACCACCTTGTCGACGTCCGCATAGTAGTTGCGGTACATCGGGTCGCCCTTGCTCACCAGCGTCTCGAAGGTGAACACCACGTCTTCGGCGGTGACCGGCGTGCCATCGCTGAAACGGGCCTGGGGGCGCAGGTAGAAGCGCACGTAGCTGTTGTCCGGTGCCTTCTCGATCTTCTCCGCGAGCAGGCCGTATTCGGTGAACGGCTCGTCCTGCGACTGGAAGGCCAGGGTGTCGTAGATCAGGCCCAGCGAAGGGGCCGAGACGCCCTTGCCGATGAACGGGTTGAGGCTGTCGAAGCCGCCGAAGTCGGCCTGGCGGAGGATACCGCCTTTCGGCGCATCCGGATTCACGTAGTCGAAATGCTTGAAATCGGCGGGATACTTCGGAGGCTCATCGTAGAGCGTCAGTGCATGTTTCGGGGCGGCGAGGAGCGGGCCGCAGCAGCCGAGCAGCAGGGCTGCCAGCAGAGGGGTGAAGCGGGGACGGATCATCGGGACGTCTCCAGGTTTTTCTGCCACCACGCGCGCAGGCCCAGGGTGTAGGGCGGGGTGGCGACGAAGGCGAAGCGGTTGCGGTACGCCAGACGGTGCGAATTGAGGTACCAGTTGGGAATGCTGTAGTACTGCCAGAGCAAGGTCCGGTCCAGGGCGCGCGCGGCGGCGACCTGTTCGTCGCGGCTGTGGGCGCCGAGCAGGCGGTTGAGCATGGCGTCGACCACCGGGTTGGCGATGCCCGCGTAATTCTTGCTGCCCTTGACCTTCACCTGGCTGGAGTGGAAGTACTGCCACTGTTCCAGGCCGGGACTGAGGGTCTGCGGCAGGGTCATGAGGATCATGTCGTAGTCGAACTGGTCCAGGCGCTGCTTGTATTGAGCGCGGTCGACGGTGCGCAGGCGCGCGTCGATGCCGATGCTGGCGAGGTTTTCGCGATAGGGCTGGAGAATACGCTCCAGGCTCGGATTGACCAGCAGGATTTCGAAGCGCAGCGGTTCGCCCTTTTTATTCAGCAGTCGGTCGCCGGACAGCTTCCAGCCGGCGTCGGCCAGTAGACCGAGTGCATGCCTGAGGGTTTCACGGGGAATGCCGCGCCCCTCGGTGGTCGGCAGGCTGAACGGCTGTTTGAACAACTGCGCCGGCAACTGCTTGCGGTACGGCGACAGGTACAGCCATTCCTGGCCCTCCGGGACGCCGCTGGCGGCGAATTCGCTGTTCGGGTAGTAGCTGCGTGAGCGCAGGTAGGAATTGCTGAAGAGGGCGCGGTTGGTCCATTCGAAGTCGAACATCTCGCCCAGCGCCTGGCGTAGCGCGCGCTCCTTGAACACGGCGCGACGGGTGTTCATGAACAACGCCTGGGTCTGGCTGGGGATCTGGTGCGGGATTTCCGTGCGGATCACATCGCCGCGCAGAACCGCGGGGAAGCGATAGTTGTTCAGCCAGTTCTTCGCCTGGTGCTCGATGTAGAAGTCGAACTCGCCGGCCTTGAAGGCTTCGAAGGCGACGCCGTTGTCCCGGTAGAAGTCCACCACGACCCGGTCGAAGTTGTATTTGCCGCGGTTCACCGGCAGTTTTTCGCCCCACCAGCCCTTCACGCGTTCGAACACCAGGCGGCGCCCGGGATCGACCTCGACGATGCGGTAGGGGCCGCTGCCCAGCGGCGCGGTGAAGGTGGTGGCGCGGAAGTCGCGATCCTTCCAGTAATGCTGTGGCAGCACCGGAAGCTCGCCCAGGCGCAGGATCAGCAGCGGGTTGCCGGAGCGCCGCAGGACGAAGCGCACCCGGTGGGGGGTGAGGATATCGACCCGCTTCACCTCCTGCAGGTAGGTGCGGTACATCGGGTGCCCCTGCTTGACCAGGGTGCGATAGGAAAAGGCCACGTCGCTGGCGGTGATCGGCCTGCCGTCGTGGAAGCGTGCTTCCGGCCGCAGGTTGAATACCACCCAGCTGCGGTTTTCCGCGTATTCCACGCTCTTCGCGATCAGGCCATAGCTGGAGGCTGGTTCGTCGCCGGACGGGTCGTACAGGCCGGTGCCCACCATCAATGGTTCGTTCAGCTCGTTGACTCCGTACTGGAGGAAATCGCCGGTGCCGATCGGGCTGGTGCCTTTCAGGGTGTAGGGGTTGAGCGTGTCGAAGCTGCCCGAGGCCATCAGGCGCAAGGTACCGCCTTTGGGGGCGTCGGGATTGGTCCAGTCGAAGTGCTGGAAATTGGCCGGATACTTGAGCGTGCCGAATTGGGCATAACCATGGCTCTGGGTAATCGCGGCGAAGCTGGGCAGGCTCACGGCCAGGCCGAGGATCAGGAAGGAGAGGCGACGCATCAGGCGTGTGTCCGGGTCCTTGGCTATTTTTGACAACGAATCGTCAGGCAACAGTAACACCTTGCCCGCACAGGAAAAAAGAGGGAGCGCGGGCCTGGCCGGCCTAGGGTCCGGGGTTCTGGCCGCGCTTGCGAAAACGCCACGCCGGCAGGAGCGGGCGTGGCGTTTCGGGACGGCCTGCAATGGGCTGTCAGCGGCTCGCGGTGTCCAGGTACAGGGTCAGGGTCTGGCCGGGCTTGAGCGCCTGCTTGCTGCGCGGGTTCCAGCGCTGCAGGTGCTTCATTTCGACATTGAAGCGCTTGGCGATCAGGTACATCGAGTCGCCTTGCTTGACCTTGTAGTAGGTGGCGCTGTCGCGCTTGCCGGCGGCGTTTCCCTTGCGGGCCGCCAGGGCCTGGGTGCCGCCTTGCAGCTTGAGGGTCTGGCCTACCTTCAGGGCGTGCTTGTCCAGGCCGTTCCAGCGTTTCAGGTCGTTGACGTCGACGCCGTTGTTGCGGGCGATCTGCCACAGGCTGTCGCCGTTCTTGACCTTATAGGAGCGGGTCCTGGCCGGGGTGGAAGCCTGTCGGGCGAGTTGCTGGTAGACCGGCTTGACGGCGCCGCCGGCGATCTGCCCGGGGATGCTCAGTTGCTGGCCCTTGCGCAGGTGGTTGCTGGACAGGCGGTTGGCGCTCTTGAGCTCCGCTACGGTGATCCGATAGCGGTTGGCGATGCTGTGCAGGCTGTCGCCGTTACGCACCCGGTATTGCTGCCAGGCGGTGACTTCCTTCGGCTTGAGGGTGTCCAGCGAGGCGCTCAGGAACGCCGCTTTCTCCATCGGCACCAACAGTTGCTGGGGGCCGTCCATGGTCACGCGGCGCTTGTAGGCCGGGTTCAGCTGGTACAGCTCGTCTTCGTCCAGGTTCGCCAGCGCGGCGACGCTGGACAGGTCGATCCCGCGCTTGACCCGGACGGCCTGGAAGTAGGGCTCGTTGTTGATCGGGTTCAGGCTGATGCCGTAGGAATCCGGCGCCATGACGATCTGCGAGAGGGCGAGCAGCTTGGGTACGTAGTCCTGGGTTTCCTGCGGCAGCGGCAGGTTCCAGTAGTCGGTCGGCAGGCCCAGTTTCTCGTTGCGTTCGATGGCACGGCTGACAGTGCCTTCGCCGGCGTTGTAGGCCGCCAGGGCGAGCATCCAGTCGCCGTTGAACATGTCGTGCAGGCGCTCGAGATAGGTCAGGGCGGCGTTGGTCGAGGCGGTGATGTCGCGGCGACCGTCGTAGAAATTGGTCTGGCGCAGGTTGAAATGCTGGCCGGTGGCGGGAATGAACTGCCAGAGGCCGGCGGCGTTGCTGCGCGACAGGGCGAAGGGGTTGTAGGCGCTTTCGATGACCGGCAGCAGCGCCAGTTCGAGCGGCATGTTGCGTTCTTCCAGGCGCTCGACCACGTAGTGCATGTAGAGGCTGCCGCGCGCGCTCGATTGTTCGAGGAACGACTGGTTGCTGAGGAACCAGAGGCGCTGGCGTTCGATGCGCGGGTTGGTGCTGATCGCATCCTGGAGCTGGAAACCGTCGCGCATGCGGTCCCAGATGTCGTTGTAGGCGGCGTTCTGGCCGGGCTGGGCATGCAGCCAGGAGGGATTGAACTGGACGTCGACGGCTCGGGCGCCGGGACGTGCTGCTTTGGCCTGGGCCTCCCCCTTGATCTGGCCGCTGCCCTGGCAGCCGGCGAGCGCACCGGCGATGAGCAGGATGGACACCCGAACGGCGCGAGCCAGGGCGTCTAGATCGGGGGTTTTACGTGTCTGTGGCGGCATCGGCTGAGTGCTGTTCCGGGCAAAAATTCAGCCGATTCTAGAAATGACCTCAAGAGTGGTCAAGATTTCGCCAACCTTCAGAACTGGTCCTTCCAGGCCCTCAGGACGGCGAAAACCTCCTCCGGGGTGCGGTTTTGCTGGCCGCTCCGCTGGTCGGCTTTTTTCTTAACAGAATTTTCCGAAACGCGAAGAAATGGATTGGTCGACAATTCCAGCGAGATTTCCGACGGCAGGGTGATGCGATCCCGTTCGCGCAACCGGGTCGCTTCCTCGAAGCGTTCCCGCAGCGCCGCGTTGTCGGGCTCCACCGCCAGCGCGAAGCGCAGGTTGCTCAGCGTGTACTCGTGGGTGCAGTAGACCCGGGTGTTGGCCGGCAGCGCGGCCAGTCGCGCCAGGGAATGGTGCATCTGCGCCGGGGTGCCTTCGAAGAGACGGCCGCAGCCGGCGGCGAACAGGGTGTCGCCGCAGAACAGCAGCGGCGTCTCCGCCGGGTGGTAGTAGGCGATATGGCCGAGGGTATGGCCGGGCACGTGGAAGATCTCGAAGACCAGGCCGAGCACCTCGACCCGTTCGCCGTCTTCCAGCGCCAGGTCGCGGGCCGGGATCTTCTCGTTGGCCGGGCCGAGAACCCGCGCGCCGGTCAGTTCCTTCAGGGCCGCGACGCCGCCGACGTGGTCGTGATGGTGGTGGGTCACCAGGATATCGCTCAACCGCCAGTCGGGATGGGCGGCCAGCCAGGCTTCCACCGGCTTGGCATCGCCGGGGTCGACCACCGCGCAGCGACGGCTTGTCGCATCTTGCAACAGCCAGATGTAGTTGTCGTTGAAGGCGGGCAGGGCGTCGATCTGTATCATGGGCCGATGTCGCTAAGCAGAAGTCATTGGCGCATAGTATTGCTTATTTTCCCGTCGTGCCGGCGTCCGCCGCCGCGAAGGGGAAGACGCTGGAGGTACGCATGAACGAACCGCAAGCCTTCGCCCAGACCGATGCCGAGTGGCTGGCATCGATCAACCGGGCGCGCGACTGGTTCCAGGGGCCGCTGGGCAGCCTGATGCTGGCCGAGGAGCGACGCCTGTTGTGCGACGAGCTGACCCGTTACTTCGGTGGCTACCTGGTGCACTACGGGCCGCATGCCGAACTGCCGCCGAGCACCGGGCAGATTCAGCGCGGCGTGCGCCTGGGGCCGCCGCTGCCGGGCGTGGACATCGCCTGCGAAGAGGGCGCCTGGCCGCTCAGCGAACATGCCGCGGACGTGGTCCTGCTGCAACACGGCCTGGATTTCTGCCTGTCGCCTCACCGTCTCCTGCGCGAAGCCGCGCGTACCGTTCGTCCGGGCGGCCACCTGCTGCTGATCGGCATCAACCCATGGAGCCTGTGGGGCATCCGTCATTATTTCGCCGGGGATGCCTTGCGCCAGGCCCGCTGCATTCCTCCGTCGCGGGCCTGCGACTGGCTCAACCTGCTGGGCTTCGCGCTGGAGAAACGGCGCTTCGGGTGCTATCGTCCGCCGCTTGCGTCGGCAGCCTGGCAATCGCGCCTGGCTCGCCTGGAGCGCTGGGGCGACGCCTGGCAGTCTTCGGGCGCCGGCTTCTATCTATTGGTGGCACGCAAGCTGGTCGTGGGGTTGCGCCCGTTGCGCCAGAGCAAGCGCGAACCGCGCGGTCAGCTGGTGCCCATGCCGGTGGCGAAAGTCAGCCGGCGAGATTCCGAAATTTAGGCATGACAGATAAAGAACAGGTAGTGATCTATACCGACGGCGCCTGCAAGGGCAACCCCGGGCGCGGCGGCTGGGGGGCGTTGCTCCTCTACAAGGGTGCCGAGCGAGAGCTTTGGGGCGGCGAGCCGGACACCACCAACAACCGCATGGAGCTGATGGCGGCGATCCAGGCGCTGGCGGCACTCAAGCGTTCCTGTCCGATCCGTCTGATCACGGACTCGGAATACGTGATGCGCGGCATCACCGAATGGTTGCCGAACTGGAAGAAGCGCGGCTGGAAGACCGCCAGCAAGCAGCCGGTCAAGAATGCCGACCTCTGGCAGGCCCTGGATGAGCAGGTCGCCCGGCACCAGGTGGAGTGGCAGTGGGTTCGCGGGCATACCGGCGACCCCGGCAACGAGCGGGCCGACCAGTTGGCCAACCGTGGCGTCGCCGAATTGCCGCGCTGAGCGGCCATACCGAAACCAGCGTTCAGCAGCCATGGCTGCAGCGAAACAGAGAAAGGCTCTATAGATGCGTAGCGTCGTACTGGATACCGAAACCACCGGCATGCCGGTGACCGATGGTCACCGGATCATCGAGATCGGCTGTGTCGAGCTGGAGGGGCGCCGCCTGACCGGTCGCCACTTCCACGTCTACCTGCAACCCGATCGCGAGGTCGACGAAGGGGCGATCGCCGTCCACGGCATCACCAACGAATACCTGAAGGACAAGCCGCGCTTCCGCGAGGTCGCCAACGATTTCTTCGAGTTCATCCGCGGCGCCCAGCTGATCATCCATAACGCGGCGTTCGATATCGGCTTCATCAACAACGAGTTCGCCCTGCTGGGCCAGCAGGACCGCTCGGACGTGACCGAGTACTGCTCGGTGCTGGATACCCTGCTGATGGCCCGCGAGCGCCATCCGGGCCAGCGCAACAACCTCGATGCGTTGTGCAAGCGCTACGGCGTGGACAACTCCGGTCGCGACCTGCACGGCGCGTTGCTCGACGCCGAGATCCTCGCCGACGTCTACCTGGCGATGACCGGCGGCCAGACCAGCCTGTCGCTGGCCGGCAGCGGTGCGGAAGGCGACGGCAGCGGCCGGCCGATGGTCAGCCCGATCCGTCGGCTCGATCCGGCGCGGGTCGCCACCCCGGTGCTGCGCGCCAACGCCGAAGAGCTGGCTGCGCATGCGGCGCGGCTGGCGGTGATCGAGAAGTCGGCAGGTGGTCCGTCGCTCTGGGCGCAACTGGAAGCGCCGGTCGGCGAATAGCCTGCCCATGCACCACGGGCGCTGCGTTCAGCGCATCGCCCGCTCCACCAGCAAGGTGTCGCAGAACTGCTCGAAACGGCGGATCCTGCCGTCCTCCACCGTCCATACGTGTGCCACGCGCGCTTCGAACGACTTGCCGCTGCGACGGTGGGTCGCTGCATATCGACCGACGGCGACCACGCTGTCGCCGCCGTCGATCAGGCGCTCGATCTCGACCCTGAAGCCCTCCCAGTCACGCTGCAAGGCCTGGAACACACCAGCGCCGATGGCGGCCGCGCCGACATAGGTGCCGGCCAGCGGGAAACCGGCCATTTCCGTCCATTCGGTGCGTTCGTCCATGTCCGCCAGCATTCCGGCGAGGTCCCCACGGCTGGAGGCCGCATAGTGATCGCTGACGATCCGATAAGCGCTGCGCATCGTTGTCGCTCCGTAGCAGGGCAGAGAGGTCCATGCTCCTCGCTGGCGGGAGCGGAGGCAAGCGCGGCGCGCCGACTTGTGTTGCCGCGACCTTTTCTTACAAGGGCAAGCCGCCGGGGGTTACGCGCGTGCCGGCAAGTCTCTACCCTGAGCCGACCGGCGGGGTTCGCCCGCCTGCTGCTCGGGATCAACAATGTATAAAGACCTCAAATTTCCCGTCCTCATCGTCCATCGCGACATCAAGGCCGACACCGTTGCCGGCGAACGCGTGCGGGGCATCGCCCACGAACTGGAGCAGGACGGCTTCAGCATTCTCTCCACCGCCAGCTCCGCCGAGGGGCGCATCGTCGCTTCCACCCACCACGGCCTGGCCTGCATCCTGGTCGCCGCCGAAGGTGCCGGGGAAAACCAGCGCCTGCTGCAGGATGTGGTCGAACTGATCCGCGTGGCCCGCGTGCGGGCGCCGCAATTGCCGATCTTCGCCCTCGGCGAGCAGGTGACCATCGAGAACGCGCCGGCCGAGTCCATGGCCGACCTGCACCAGTTGCGCGGCATCCTCTACCTGTTCGAAGACACCGTGCCGTTCCTCGCCCGCCAGGTCGCCCGGGCGGCGCGCAACTACCTGGCCGGGCTGCTGCCGCCATTCTTCCGTGCGCTGGTCGAGCACACCGCGCAGTCCAACTATTCCTGGCATACGCCGGGCCACGGCGGCGGTGTCGCCTATCGCAAGAGTCCGGTGGGACAGGCGTTCCACCAGTTCTTCGGGGAGAACACGCTGCGTTCCGACCTGTCGGTCTCGGTCCCCGAGCTGGGCTCGCTGCTCGACCATACCGGCCCCCTGGCCGAGGCCGAGGACCGTGCCGCGCGCAATTTCGGCGCCGACCATACCTTCTTCGTGATCAATGGCACTTCCACCGCGAACAAGATCGTCTGGCACTCCATGGTCGGTCGCGAAGACCTGGTGCTGGTGGACCGCAACTGCCACAAGTCGATCCTCCACTCGATCATCATGACCGGGGCGATACCGCTCTACCTGACTCCGGAACGCAACGAACTGGGGATCATCGGGCCGATCCCGCTGAGCGAATTCAGCAAGGAGTCGATCGCCGCGAAGATCGCCGCCAGCCCGCTGGCGCGCGGCCGCGAGCCGAAGGTGAAGCTGGCGGTGGTGACCAACTCCACCTACGACGGCCTGTGCTACAACGCCGAGCTGATCAAGCAGACCCTCGGCGACAGCGTCGAGGTGTTGCACTTCGACGAGGCTTGGTACGCCTATGCCGCGTTCCACGAGTTCTACGACGGACGCTATGGCATGGGCACCTCGCGCAGCGAGGAGGGCCCCCTGGTGTTCGCCACCCACTCCACGCACAAGATGCTCGCCGCCTTCAGCCAGGCCTCGATGATCCACGTGCAGGATGGCGGGACCCGGAAGCTGGACGTGGCGCGCTTCAACGAAGCCTTCATGATGCACATCTCGACCTCGCCACAGTACGGCATCATCGCTTCGCTGGACGTGGCTTCGGCGATGATGGAAGGGCCCGCCGGGCGTTCGCTGATCCAGGAGACCTTCGACGAGGCCCTCAGCTTCCGTCGGGCCCTGGCCAACGTACGGCAGAACCTGGACCGGAACGACTGGTGGTTCGGCGTCTGGCAGCCGGAGCAGGTGGAGGGCACCGATCAGGTCGGCACCCATGACTGGGTGCTGGAGCCGAGCGCCGACTGGCACGGCTTCGGCGATATCGCCGAAGACTACGTGCTGCTCGATCCGATCAAGGTCACCCTGACCACCCCGGGCCTGAGCGCCGGCGGCAAGCTCAGCGAGCAGGGGATTCCGGCCGCCATCGTCAGCCGCTTCCTCTGGGAGCGCGGGCTGGTGGTGGAGAAAACCGGTCTCTACTCCTTCCTGGTGCTGTTCTCGATGGGCATCACCAAGGGCAAGTGGAGCACCCTGGTCACCGAACTGCTCGAATTCAAGCGCTGTTACGACGCCAACCTGCCGCTGCTCGACGTCTTGCCCTCCGTGGCCCAGGCCGGCGGCAAGCGCTACAACGGCGTGGGCCTGCGCGACCTCAGCGACGCCATGCACGCCAGCTACCGCGACAACGCCACGGCGAAGGCCATGAAGCGCATGTACACGGTGCTGCCGGAGGTCGCGATGCGGCCGTCCGAGGCCTACGACAAGCTGGTGCGCGGCGAGGTCGAGGCGGTACCGATCGCTCGGTTGGAAGGGCGCATCGCGGCCGTCATGCTGGTACCCTATCCGCCGGGTATCCCGCTGATCATGCCGGGTGAGCGCTTCACCGAGGCGACCCGCTCAATCCTCGACTATCTCGAGTTCGCGCGGACCTTCGAGCGCGCCTTCCCTGGTTTCGACTCCGATGTGCATGGCCTGCAGCATCAGGACGGACCGTCCGGGCGCTGCTATACCGTTGAGTGCATAAAGGAATGAAGCCGACAGGCTAAGGGGTGTCGATGGCGGGGGGAGAGAAGGCCGGCAAGCGCGGCATGGGGTTCTGGACCTGCAGCGCGCTGGTGATCGGCAACATGGTCGGTTCGGGAGTCTTCCTGCTTCCCTCCAGCCTGGCGGCGTTCGGCGGGCTCAGCCTGTTCGGCTGGCTGGTGTCGAGCACCGGCGCGGTGCTGCTGGCGCTGACCTTCGCCCGCCTGGCGCGGGTCAACCCCGGCGCCGGCGGCCCCTACGCCTATACCCGCGACGGTTTCGGCAGCTTCGCCGGCTACCTGTGCGCCTGGACCTACTGGAAAGCCGCCTGGATCGGCAACGCGGCGATCGCCGTGACCCTGGTCGGCTACCTGCGGGTATTCATCCCGGCGCTGGCGGATCCGCTGCTGATGGTCAGCGTGGCCATCGCCGCGATCTGGCTGTGCACCCTGATCAACCTGCGAGGCATCGGCACCTTCAGCGTGGTGCAGAACCTGCTGACCATCCTCAAGCTGCTGCCGTTGTTGCTGGTCGGTATCCTCGGCTGGTTCCACTTCAATCCCGAGCACCTGGCGATCCCGGCGCGCAGCGAGCTGCCGAACATGGGCTATGCCCAGGCGATCGCCACCACCGCGGCGCTGACCCTGTGGTCGTTCATCGGCCTGGAGTCGGCCACCGTGCCGGCCGACGACGTCGAGGACCCGCGCCGCACCATTCCCCGCGCGACCCTGTTCGGCACGCTGGCCGCGGCGGCCCTCTACATCCTCTCGATCACTGCGGTGCAGGGCCTGATGCCGCCGGAGGTGCTGGCCCGCTCCACCTCGCCGTTCGCCGACGCGGCGCGGATCCTGATGGGCGACTGGGGCTACTACCTGGTGGCTGCCGGGGCGGTCATCGCCTGCCTGGGCGCGCTCAATGGCTGGGTCCTGTTGCAGGGCCAGATCCCGGTGGCTCCGGCGCGCGACGGGCTGTTCCCGGAGTCGCTCGGCCAGCTCAACAAGAACGGCGCGCCGGCCCACGGCCTGCTGGCCTCGGGGCTGCTGGTGACGGCGCTGGTGATGGTCGACGGGCATGGCGACCTGGTCGATGTGTTCAACGTGATCATCCTGCTCGGCACCATGACCGGGGTGGTCCCCTACGCGTTCTGCACCGCCGCGCTGTTGCAACTGCTGGCGGTGCGACCGGACGAGTTCTCGCCGCGTTCACGCCGGCAATTGCTGGTGATCGGCTCGCTGGGCTTCGCCTACTCGCTATGGGCGCTGTATGGCACCGGCCAGCAGGCGATCTTCTGGGGCTTCCTGGTGCTGATGGCCGGTATCCCGATGTACACCTGGCGGCAATGGCGCAACCAGGTCAACGGAGTGCCGACGCTCAAAGCCAATGACTGACCGCCCACCAGCCCAGGCCGCCCATCACCAGGGTGTAGGGTAGCGCCATCCAGACCATGCGGCCGTAGGACAGGCGCACCAGCGGGGCGATGGAGGAGGTCAGCAGGAAGAGGAACGCCGCCTGGCCGTTGGGCGTCGCTACGCTGGGCAGGTTGGTGCCGGTATTGATCGCCACCGCCAGGGTGTCGAAATGCTCGCGGCTCATGTGGCCGGCATCCAGCGCCTGTTTCACCTCGGTGATGTAGATGGTGGCGACGAATACGTTGTCGCTGATCGCCGAGAGCAGGCCGTTGGCGATGAACAGCATGCCCGGCTGGCGTTCCGCCGGCAGCGCCAGCACCGCCTGGATGATCGGGGTGAACAGGTGCTGCTGGTGGATCACCGCGACCACCGCGAAGAACACCACCAGCAGCGCAGTGAACGGCAGGGCTTCCTGGAAGGCGCGGCCGATCTGGTGTTCGTCGGTGACGCCGGTGAAGGCAGTGATCAGCACGATCACCAACAGGCCGATCAGGCCGACCTCGGCGACATGCAGGGCCAGCCCGACGATCAGTACCAGCGCCGCCAGGGCCTGCACCAGCAGCGCGGCCTTCTGCTGCGCTCCGCGTTTGCGGCTTTCGCTGGCGGCGTACTCGGCGAGCACCTGGCGCACCGCCGCCGGCAACTGGGCGCCATAGCCGAAGCGGCGGCTCTTCTCCAGCAGCACGCAGGTCAGCAGGCCGGCCGCCAGTACCGGCATGGATACCGGCGCGACCTGGCGGAAGAACTCGACGAAATGCCAGCCGGCCTCGTGGCCGATCAGCAGGTTCTGCGGTTCTCCCACCAGGGTGCAGACGCCGCCCAGCGCGGTGCCGACCGCCGCGTGCATGAGCAGGCTGCGGAGGAAGGCGCGGAATTCTTCGAGATGGGCCCGGTGCAGCTCCGGGACCTGGCGGTCGGTGGCGGGATCGTAGTCCTCGCTGGCGCGCTGCCCCGAAGCGACCCGGTGGTACACGGCGAAGAATGCCACCGCCACGCTGATCACCACGGCGGTCACGGTGAGGGCGTCGAGGAAGGCCGAGAGGAGGGCGGCCAGCAGGCAGAACAGGAGCGATAGCAGGGCCTTCGAGCGCACGCCGAGCAGCAGGCGGGAAAACAGCAGGAGCAGCAGGTCCTTCATGAAGTAGATGCCGGCGACCATGAACATCAGCAGCAGGAGCACCGGGAAGTTGTGCTGCAACTCCGCATAGAGCGCCTCGGGGGTAGCCAGGCCGAGCAACAGCGCCTCCAGCACCAGCAGGCCGCCCGGCTGCAGCGGATAGCATTTCAGCGCCATGGCCAGGGTGAAGATGAACTCGCCGACCAGCACCCAGGCGCTTGTCACCGGCCCGGCCAGCCATAGCAGCAGGGGATTGAGCAAGAGGAAGGCGAGCACCGTCAGCTTGTACCAGCGTGGCGAATGCCCGAGGAAGTTCTGTGCGAAAGCCTGGCTCAGGGGACTGCTCACGATGGACTCCACGGCAAGGAAAAGACTGAAAATGCCAGCAGGACTTTCGTTGGATCAAGCGTTTAGCGCAATCATCGAAGAGATTGCGGTATCAATGGGCGTGCCGTGCATCACATAGTGCAGCATCGACATTTGGCTCGCCCTTGTTATAGTTGCGGGATTTTCCGCACAACAAAAATCTCTGCGTTCTGACAGCGCAGTTGCTCTGCCGAGGACTATCGCCGTGACCGAGTACAACGCATTCCGTGTGGAGCTGGCAGACAAGATCGCCCACGTCCAGATCAACCGTCCGGACAAGATCAATGCCATGAACCAGGACTTCTGGCGCGAGATCATCGAGATCTTCCGCTGGGTCGACGATACCGACGAAGTGCGGGTGGTCGTGCTGTCCGGGGCGGGCAAGCATTTTTCCTCGGGGATCGACCTGATGCTGCTGGCCCAGGTCGGCAGCCAACTGGGCAAGGACGTCGGCCGCAACGCCGACGCCCTGCGTCGCAAGATCCTCGAGCTGCAGGCCTCGTTCAACGCGGTCGACAACTGCCGCAAGCCGGTGCTCGCGGCGATCCAGGGCTACTGCCTGGGCGGCGCCATCGACCTGGTCTCGGCCTGCGACATGCGCTACTCGACCGCCGACGCGCAGTTCTCGATCAAGGAGATCGACATCGGCATGGCCGCCGACGTCGGCACCCTGCAGCGCCTGCCGCGGATCATCGGCGATGGCATGATGCGCGAGCTGGCCTACACCGGGCGCATGGTCGACGGCGAAGAGGCACGGAGCATCGGCCTGGTCAATCGTACCTACGCGGACCAGGCCGCATTGATGGATGGGGTCTTCGAACTGGCGCGGCAGATCGCCGCGAAGTCGCCGATCGCCATCCGTGGTACCAAGGAAATGATCCGCTATATGCGCGACCACCGGGTCGACGACGGCCTCGAGTACGTCGCTACCTGGAACGCCGCCATGCTCCAGTCCGCCGACCTGCGGGTGGCGATGGCCGCGCATATGGCCAAGCAGAAGCCGGAATTCGCTGATTGATGCCGTTGTATATTCTTGCGCGGGAGGCGCACTAGGCCGATGGTCACAGGAGCCACGTCCCTCAGTCTGGTGCGCGACGAGTTGTTCGCCACCATGGAACAGGCCGAACAGGGTCTTGAGCAGTTCATTGCCGAGCGGCAGAACGGCAGCCTGCTGCAGCACGCCGTCGAATGCCTGCAACAGATCCGCGGCACCCTCAACCTGATCGAGCTGGCCGGCGCCGAGCTGCTGGCCCAGGAAGCCCTGCAGCTGGCGACCGACATTCCCACCGGCGTCAGCGAGGAGCGCGACGGCCAGTTGGCAGCCCTGGGCAACGCCCTGTACGTGCTGCGCCGCTACCTGGAGAACGTCGAGGCCAATCGCCAGGAGATCCCCGAGCTGCTCTTGCCGGCGATCAACGAAGTGCGCTGTGCCGCAGGGCAGCCGGCGCTGCCGGAAAGCTTCTTCTTCAGCGCCCGCCTGGATATCCCGCGGCCGCCGAGCACCGCCATCGACCACCTGCCTTCCGAAGCCGAACTGGGCGAGGAAAGCCGGCGGATGCGCCACATGTACCAGATCGGCCTGCTCGGCCTGATCCGCGAACAGAACCTCTATCCCAGCCTCAAGCTGATGGGCCGCGCGCTGGCGCGCCTCGACAGCCTGCACGGCGGGGTGGCCCGTTCGCGGCTGTGCTGGATCGGCGCCGCGGCGATCGAGTCGATCGTCGATGGCCAACTGTTGCCGCGCAAGTCGCGCAAGCAACTGTTCTCGCGCATCGACCGCGAGCTCAAGCAATTGCTGATCGGCCCGGCCTACGAGGCGCCGCGCCATCTGCTCAAGGAACTGCTCTACCTGGTGGCGCTGTCCGACGGCCAGGGCCCGCGTTCGCGCGAGGTCCGCGAACTGCATGGGCTGGCGCCGCTGCCGTTCACCGACCACCTGCTGGAAGAGGAATCGCAGCGCCTGTCCGGCCCCGGCCAGTCGGTGATGCGTTCGCTGTCCACGGCGATCCGCGAGGAACTCGCCGGGGTCAAGGACATGCTCGACCTGATCGAGCGCGGCGTGGCCCAGCCGGACAGCCTGACCAACCTGCATGCGCAACTGGGCAAGCTGAGCAAGACCCTCGGCATGGTCGGCCTGAACTCGGCCGGCACCGCCCTGCAGACCCAGCTACCCACCGTGGCCGCCTGGGCTGCCAGCGGCGTCGCCGATTCGCCGCCGGCGTTGCTGCGCCTGGCCGATGCGGTGCTCTACGTGGAAAGCATGGTCGGCAACCTCGAGCGCGGCGAGCGCCGCATCACCCGGCCGACTCCGGCGGAGCCCGGGCAAGAAGCCGATGCGTTCGCCGTGCACCAGTTGGCCGAGGCGCGCATCGTGGTGATCGAGGAGGCCAAGGCCGGCTTGGCCCTAGCCAAGCGTGCGATCACCGCGTACCTGGAATCCAATGGCGACAAGCTCAACCTGGCCAACGTCCCGGCCAGCCTACAGGCGGTCCGGGGCGGCCTCTGGTTCCTCGGTCAGGAGCGCGCCGCGCTGCTGGTCGGCGGCTGCGCCGACTACATCCAGCAGCGCATGATCGAGACCGCGCAGATGCCTTCGGAACAGATGCTGGAAACCCTCGCCGACGCCCTGACCAGTCTCGAATACTATCTCGAGGGCGGTGCCGTGCTGCGTCCGCAGGGCCAGCCGGATGTCCTCGACCTGGCCAGCGCCAGCGTCAAGGCGCTCGGGCTGCCGGTGGCCGCCTGATGGCCGGCGAGTCCCGCTGGCAGGCAGGTCGGCCGACTACCGCCCAGGTCGGCGGCTGGGTGCTCGCGCACTGTCAGCAGCGCTTCCTCCAGGACGACAACGGCCTGCTGTTCCCCCGCGAATGGCTGAAGCGCCAGGAACTCCCGCTGCTCGCCGAACATGGGGTCGGCCATTGGCAGGGCGAGCCGGTCTACGTGCTGGAACTGGACGAGCCGATCGAGCTACCGGGCATGGCCTGGGCGCCGTTGCGGCAGTTCATGCTGCACGGCGATTTCGATCAGTTCTGCATGCTCGGCTATGCCAGCCAGATCGGCATCTGGGCACGTCACAACCGGTTCTGCGGCAACTGCGGCACACGCATGCAGGCGCAGGACCACGAGCGGGTGATGCAGTGTCCGCAGTGCGGGCTGCACCAGTACCCGCGCCTGTCGCCGAGCATGATCGTCCTGGTGACCCGGGGCGACGAGGTGTTGCTGGCGCGTTCGCCGCGCTTCGTGCCGGGGGTCTACAGTACCCTGGCCGGCTTCGTCGAGGCCGGCGAGTCGGTGGAGCAGTGCGTGGTCCGCGAGGTGCGCGAAGAGGTCGGGGTGGAGGTCGCCAATCTCGAATACATCGGCAGCCAGAACTGGCCGTTCCCGCATTCGCTGATGCTCGGTTTCCACGCCGAGTACGTGTCCGGCGAGATCGTCCCGCAGGAGGACGAGATCGAGGACGCCCAGTGGTTCTCCCTCGATGCCTTGCCGCCGCTACCGGCGCAGCGCTCGATCGCCCGGCACTTGATCGACCTGTACCTGGCGCGCCGCTCAGGCGCCGCTGAACCAGTGCTGCCAGGCTAGCCGCGCGGTCAGCGCCAGGACCACCAGGATGAACACCGGGCGAATGAACTTCGCCCCGCCGCCGATAGCGGTGCGCGCGCCGAAATAGGCGCCGACCATCAGCGACGCACCCATGCACAGGCCGAGCAACCAGATCACCTGGCCGGAGGCGACGAACACCGCCAGCGCCACTATGTTGCTGACGAAGTTCATGCTCCGCGCCACACCGCTGGCGCGGACCAGGTCCAGCGGGTACATGAGCAGCGAGCTGACGGTCCAGAACGCTCCGGTGCCCGGTCCCGCCACGCCGTCGTAGAAGCCCAGGGCGAGGCCCTGCGGCCACTGGCGCTTGCGTCCGACCGGCGCATCGGCGTCCAGCGGCGCCTTCGGCGTGCCGCCGAAGAGCATGTAGAGGCCGCAGGTGAATACCACCACCGGGAGCATCCGGTTCAGCCACTCGGCGGGCAGCAGGTGAGCCGCCCAGGCGCCTATGGCGGCGCCGATCGCGGTGGCGAGCAGAGCGTTGCGCCACTTCCCGGGATGGAACAGCTTGCGCCGGTAGAAGGTGTAGCTGGCGGTCGCCGCACCGAAGGTCGAGCTCAGCTTGTTGGTACCCAGCGCCAGGTGCGGCGGGACCCCGGCGGTGAGCAGCGCAGGGATGGTCAACAGGCCGCCGCCGCCGGCGATGGCGTCGATGAAGCCGGCGAGAAAGGCCACCACGGCCAGGATGATCAGGGTGCTGGGGTCTATCGCGAGTTCGAAGGGCATGAAAAACCGGACCTGCTTCCAATCGGGAAACGGCCTCGCTGGCCGTCGGGAGGAGGGGTGCGCATAATGCCCGCAATTTCACGCAGAAGGAATCGCTTGCATGCAGTACGACGGTCTGGCCTGGGCATTCGCGTTACTGGCCTTGCTGGCCGCCCTGGTCGCGGTGCGCATCCTCTTCGAACGC
Organism: Pseudomonas sp. YA1; assembly: GCF_058680555.1. Taxonomy (NCBI): domain Bacteria; kingdom Pseudomonadati; phylum Pseudomonadota; class Gammaproteobacteria; order Pseudomonadales; family Pseudomonadaceae; genus Pseudomonas; species Pseudomonas sp. YA1. Next base: position 90,355 of record NZ_JBZWBG010000010.1, on the reverse strand, counting down.
ACCTGGTTCCTCGGCTGGCTGCGCGGCACCTGCGGCTTGGCCTTCGTCGCCGTGGCGGCGCTGCTGCTGGTGCTCGCCTGGGACCTGCGCAGCTACTCGCTGCTCAAGCCCGAGCAGCCGATGGCCACCCTGAGCTTCCAGGCCGAAGGGCCGCAGCGCTACCGGGTGCTGATCCAGGAGGGCGCCAACGAGCGCAGCGTGGTGCTGGACGGCGAACTCTGGCAACTGGACGCGCGGATTTTCCGCTGGAAGGGGCTGGCCGCGTTGATCGGTCTGGCGCCGGGCTATCGCCTCGACGCGCTCAGCGGCCGCTTCCTGGCCCTCGAACAGCAGTCCCGGGGCCGCCGCCTGGGCTTGTCGCAGAGTCCGCTGGGGGTCGATCTCTGGCGCTGGCTGCGGGCCGGCGAGCACGACCTGTTCCTGTTCGAGCCGCTGGCGGGGCGGGTGACTTTCCTGCCGATGGCGGACAAGGCGGTGTTCGCGGTGAACTACGGCGTCGCCGGGCTGCTTGCCGAGCCGATGAACCTGGCGGCCGAGGAGGCGCTCAGGGACTGGCGCTAGGCCATGCGAAAAGCCGGGGCGGCGGCGATCGTCTGGGCGGTTTCGCGAAAGCGTTCGATGAGGTCCGACGGCGTGCGGTAGGCCAACGCCAGCCGGTAGGGAATTCGCGCCCGCCGCCCTTGCAGGGGACGAAAGGTGACTCCCGGCGGGCGCAACGGTTGTAGCAGCGAAGGCACTAGCGCGACGCCGATGCCGCCGGCCACCAGCCCGGCGATGGTCTGCATCTGCCGCGCCTCCTGCACCACCTCCGGGACGAAGCCGGCTGCCGCGCAGGCGGCGACGATCAGGTCGTGCATGCCCGGCCCATAGTGCCGTGGGAACAGCAGCCAGGGTTCCCCGGCCAGTTGTTCCAGGCGCAGGCGCGCATGGCGTGCCAGCCGATGCCCTTCGGGCAATGCCACGCGCATGTCGCCGTCCACCAGTAGATGTGTGTACAGGCCGGGCTGGCGGTCGACCGGCAGGACGATCAGGCCGGCATCGATGCGGTCTTCGCGCAGCGCCTCCAGTTGCCCCGCGGTGGTGTCTTCCTGGAGCTGGAAGTCCAGCGCGCCATGCTGTTGGCGGAATGCCTGGAGTATGCGCGGTAGCAGAATATTGATGGTGCTGTCGACGAACGCCAGGCGCAACGTTCTGCGTCCGCTGGCGGCGCTGCGCGCGGCCGCCAGGGTGCGTTCGGCCTGGGCCAGGGTGCGCCGGGCTTCGTCGAGGAACGCGCGGCCCGCCGGCGTCAGGCGGTGGATACGGTTGTCACGCTCCAGCAGGCTGGCGCCGACTTCTTCTTCCAGCCGCCGGATCGCAGTGGTCAGCGGTGGCTGGGCCATGTGCAGGCGCTCAGCGGCGCGGCGGAAGCTCAGCTCCTCGGCAACCGCGACGAACTGGCGGAACTGGCGCAAGTCGGCCATTGCGATATCTCCCGGATATGGTGAGTTAAGAAAGACAGTATTGGATATATCGCGGCGAATCCGTCGAGAATCCATCCGTACGCTCGCTCTGGCCAGACGAGGCGTTCCATCCATCACAGAGGAAGCCCGTCATGCACACTCATTCTCCAACCCGCCGTACCGCCCTGGTCACCGGCGGCTCGTCGGGCATCGGCCTGGCCATCGCCCGGTGCCTTCGGCAACAGGGTTATCGGATCGCCCTGGTGGCCCGTGATTCCCAGCGCCTGCAATGCGCCGCCGCCGAGTTGGGCGGCGTGCCCTGGATGGCCGCCGATCTTTCCCGCCGCGAAGCTGTCGAGGCGGTGGCCGCCTGGGTCGGCGACACCTTCCAAGGGCTCGATGTGCTGGTGAACAATGCCGGGTTCACCCGAAAGATCGCCGCCACCACTCCGCTGGCAGAGGCCGAGCGGGAATGGGATGCGCTGCTGGACGGCAACCTGAAAAGCGCGTTCCTCATGTCGCTGGCGGTGCTGCCGCATTTCGCGGAAGAGGGCGGGCGGATCATCCATATCGGATCGATCGCTGCGCAGACCGGTAGCGGCAGTCCCGGTGCGCTGGGCTATGCGGCGGCCAAGGCCGGCCTGCATGGCTTCGGCGTGGCCCTGGCGCGGGAACTCGGTTCGAGCGGGATCACGGTGAACAGCGTGGCGCCGGGTTACATCGCCGACACCCGGTTCTTTCCCGGCGGCCTCGATCCGCAACGGGTCGCCGCCATCGTCGGCGAGACCCCGCTGGGCAGGACCGGCCGGGTTGAGGACATCGCCGCGGCGGTGGCCTGGCTGGCCTCGCCCGAGGCGGGGTTCGTCACCGGAACGGTGGTGTCGGTGAACGGTGGCTGGCGGGTCGGCAACTGAAGTGGAGGCGGCGGGTAACACCTATGGGGGTACTCGTCCGGCTACCCGAGAACGCAGGTGAATAGCCGTGGGGCGCCTGTCCCGCGCTGGTGCGAGGCATTGGCAATCCTGAAATGAAAAGAGGGAGCCCTGGCTCCCTCTTCGCGCGTTCGCCGTTCCGTCAGGAAAGGAAGCCGCCGTCGACGTTCAGCGCCACGCCGGTGGTGTAGCTGGACGCTTCGCTAGCCAGGTAGAGCACGGCGCCTGCCATTTCGCTCGGCTCGGCCACGCGCTTGAGCGGGATGCGCTGCAGGGCGAGGTTGCGGATCGCGTCGTTCTTCACCAGCGCCGAAGCGAACTTGGTGTCGGTCAACCCTGGCAGGAGGGCGTTGCAGCGGATGCCGAACTGCGCGCATTCCTTGGCGAAGACCTTGGTCATGCTGATCACGGCGGCCTTGGTCACCGAGTAGATGCCCTGGAACTCGCCGGGCGATACGCCGTTGATCGAGGCCACGTTGATGATGCTGCCGCCGCCGTGTTCCTTCATCAGCTTGCCGCCCTCGATGGACATGAAGTAGTAGCCGCGGATGTTGACGTCGACGGTCTTCTGGAAGGCGCCGAGGTCGGTTTCCAGTACGTTGCAGAACTGCGGGTTCGTGGCGGCGTTGTTGACCAGGATGTCGAGGCGGCCGAACTGCTCGCGGATCTGTGCGAAGACGTTCTGGATCTGCTCCATCTCGCCGATGTGGCAGGCGATCGCGGTGGCCTTGCCGCCCTCCGCGGTGATCGCGTCGGCGACCGCCTGGCAGCCATCGATCTTGCGGCTCGAGACGATCACGTGGGCGCCTTGCTGGGCCAGCAGCTTGGCTATCGCCTCGCCGATGCCGCGGCTGGCGCCGGAAACGAAGGCGATCTTGCCGTCGAGGTCGAACAGGTGGGTCTTGGACATGGGCTATCCCCTTGTAGTGGTCGGTTACAGGCGGGAGCGCTCGATGGCCTGCAGGCTCATCTGCTCCAGCAGCTTGTTCATCTGCACGAACTGGGCGAAACGCTTGTCCTGGGTCTGCCCGTGGTAGTAGCGGTAGTAGATCTGCTGGACGATGCCGGCAAGACGGAACAGGCCATAGGTGTAGTAGAAGTCCAGGTTGTCGATCGGCGGGATCCCGGCCCGCTCGGCGTAGTAGTCGGCGAACTCCCGGCGGGTCAGCATGCCCGGCAGGTGGCTGGGCTGGCGGCGGGTCAGTTGCACCGGAGCCGGGTCGCCGGCTTCCACCCAGTAGGCGAGGGTGTTGCCGAGGTCCATCAGCGGATCGCCGAGGGTGGCCAGTTCCCAGTCCAGCACGCCGATGATCTGCATCGGGTTGTCCGGGTCGAGGATCACGTTGTCGAAGCGGTAGTCGTTGTGCACGATGCCCGGCTTGTGGTGATCGGCCGGCTGCTTGTCCTTGAGCCAGGCCTTGACCGGTTCCCAGAGCGGCGCGTCGGGGGTCAGGGCCTTCTCGTAGCGGTCGGTCCAGCCGGCGATCTGGCGCTGCACGTAGCCGTCCGGGCGGCCCAGGTCGGCCAGTCCGCAGGCGGCGTAGTCGACGTTGTGCAGCTCGACGAACTTGTCGATGAAGCTCTTGCACAGGCTGCGGGTCTGTTGTTCGTCGAGATTCAGCTCAGGCGGCAGTTCGGCGCGCAGGATGATGCCCTTGACCCGTTCCATGACGTAGAACTCGGCGCCGATCACCGACTCGTCGGTGCAGTAGAGGTAGGCTTTCGGGCAGTAGGGGAAGCCTGCGTTCAACTGGTTCAGGATGCGGTATTCGCGGCCCATGTCGTGGGCCGACTTGGCCTTGTGGCCGAATGGCGGGCGACGCAGGACGAACTCCTGGCGCGGATACTCGATCAGGTAGGTCAGGTTGGACGCGCCACCGGGGAACTGGCTGATCTTCGGGGTGCCTTCGAGGCCGGGGATATGGGCTTTCAGGTACGGGTCGATGACGGCGGCGTCGAGTTCTTCGCCGGCGCGGATGCGAGTGGATTGGTCAGTCAGCGACATGGGGTTCCCTTCTCGTGGTGCCACGGCGGAGCCGCGGGAGCCGGTGCGCGCATCAGGCTGCGCAATGATGGTGACCGGCGATAATTGGCTAATCTAATGCCCTGTCCCGGCCCTCACAAGCCGCCGCCGGGCGTTATGGGCAAGCGTGTTGCCGCTCCATCACGGTCCCTGATCGTCGGCCTGGAGGAATGCCGGACGAAAAAAAACCGGAGCCGCGAGGGACTCCGGTTTTCCTTCTGGCATGGCGCCGGAAACGATCAGACCGGGAACAGTTCGCCCAGCTTCATCGCCAGCATCATGTCGCCTTCGGCGCGCAGCTTGCCGGCCATGAAGGCCTGCATGCCGTCGGTCTCGCCGCTGGTGATGCCCTTCAGGGTTTCGCTGTCCATGATCAGGGTGACGTTGGGGTTCTCGGCGTCGCCCTGTACCACTTCGCAGGTACCGTCCTTGACGACCAGGTAGTGGTTGTCGCCGTCTTCGATGTTGAACTGGAACACCAGATCCAGGCCGGCGGCCGCGCTGGCGTTGAACTTGCTTTTCATGGTGGAGACGATGTCAGCAACGGTGGTCATGGGTTCTATTCCTTTCTTCTAGGGTTTTTTCGGCGACCGGAACGGTCGCGGTAGGCCGGCTCATCGATAGGTGATGAGTTCCGGCGCCTTCAACAGTTCCAGGTGCACGTGACTGTTGAAGGAAGCCAGGGACACTTCCTCGCCGCGGAATCTCAGGCGAGTCAGCGAGGTATTGACGATCTGCCAGTTCAGCTCGAAGGCCTTGAGCGGCGGAACGCCGACGATCAGTTGGAGCAGGGCGGTAATGGTACCGCCGGAGGTAAACACGGCGACCCTGTCCTTGCCGCTGGCCTGCGCCAGCAGACGACGAAGACCGTCATGGACCTTATCGAGGAATTCCTGCCAGCTTTCCAGCCCATCTTTCTCATGGTTGCCGGAAACCCAGCGCGCGATGATGGTGGAGAACAGGCGCTGGAACTCGGCCCGATGCTCGGCCGCATGGCGAAGGATGTGCAGGGCTTCCGGCTGCTCCTCGAGCAGGTCCGGCAGGTGCGCGCGGATCACCGCGTCGGCTTCGAATTCGTTGAACGCCGGATCGACTTCCAGCTCCGGCGTGGCCAGCCCGGAGGACTCCAGGCGTTCGAGGGCGGCGCGGGCGGTGTGCTGCTGGCGGCGCAAGCCGCCGCTGAGGACGCGGTCGAAACGGACGCCGAGGTTCAGCAGGTGGTCGCCGAGGATTTCCGCCTGGCGGATGCCGGTCGGCGACAGCACGTCGTAGTCGTCGGCACCGAACGACGCCTGGCCATGTCGAATCAGGTAGATGCTGCCCACGGGCGGACCTCGGCGGGTGAAAGTTCCGCGAGGGTATGAGGATCACCCAGGGCTGTCAACGAAAAAACATACGCTTGTTTGAATCTCATTCGCTGCCTTTATCGGCTGCTCCGGGCGCGCCCTGCAAAGGCTCTCCAGGCAGCGGCATCGCTGGCCGCCCGTCGGTGGCCTGGGTATGCTTGCGCAATCGTGTCGCCCGTAGACGGGTGCGTCAACAGTAGAGAGGGGGTTGTGTGGAGTTCATTGCCGAATATGCGGGCTTTCTGGCCAGGACCGTGACCGTGCTGGCGGCGATCATCGTGGTGCTGGTGGTGATCGTCGCCCTGCGCGGCCGCGGCCGGCGCGGCGCAGGCGGGCACCTCGACGTGCAGAAACTCAACGATTTCTACAAGGACCTGCGCGAGCGGGTCCGTCACAGCGTCCTCGACAAGGCCAGCCTCAAGGCCTTGCGCAAGGAGGAGAGCAAGGCGGCGAAGCAGGCGAAGAAACATCCTGAACAGAAGTCGCGGGTCTACGTGCTCGATTTCGACGGCGACATCAAGGCCTCGGCTACCGAGCAACTGCGCCACGAAGTGACTGCGGTGCTGAGCATGGCGGGCAAGGACGACGAGGTGGTGCTGCGCCTGGAAAGCGGCGGTGGCATGGTCCATGGCTACGGCCTGGCGGCCTCGCAACTGGCGCGCATCCGCCAGGCCGGCGTGCCGCTGACCGTGTGCGTCGACAAGGTGGCGGCCAGCGGCGGCTACATGATGGCCTGCATCGGCGATCGGATCCTTTCCGCGCCCTTCGCCATCCTCGGCTCGATCGGCGTGGTGGCGCAGTTGCCCAACGTCCACCGGCTGTTGAAGAAGCACGATATTGACTTCGAGGTGCTTACCGCTGGCGAATACAAGCGTACGCTGACGGTATTCGGCGAGAACACCGAGAAGGGCCGGGAAAAGTTCCAGGAGGACCTGGAGGTGACCCACGAACTGTTCAAGAACTTCGTGGCCCACTACCGGCCGCAACTGAACATGGACGAGATCGCCACCGGCGAGGTCTGGCTGGGCCAGGCCGCACTGGGCAAGCTGCTGGTGGACGAACTCAAGACCAGCGACGAGTACCTGGCCGAGCAGGCCAGGGAGCGCGATGTCTACCAGGTGCAATTCGTCGAGCGCAAGAGCCTGCAGGAACGCGTCGGCCTGGCCGCCAGCGTGGTTATCGACCGCGTGCTGGTGACCTGGTGGGGGCGGCTCAACCAGCAGAAGTTCTGGCAATAGGCCGGCGCCGACAGGGACGAACACGCTGTCTTCAGGGTTTTCACGAGAGGAGGTCGAAATGGCTGTATTCAAGGCGTTGTGGGTGACGGAAGCGCCCCACGGCGTTTACGAAACGCAGGTGGTCGAGCGCGATACCGGCGACCTGCCGGCGGGCGACGTACTGATCCGCGTGCAGTATTCCTCGCTGAACTACAAGGATGCGCTGTCCGCCAGCGGCAACCGCGGGGTGACCCGCAAGTACCCGCATACCCCCGGCATCGATGCCGCCGGTGTGGTCGCCGAGTCCTCGGTGGCCGAGTTCGCGGCCGGCGACGAGGTGATCGTCACCGGCTACGACCTGGGCATGAACACCGCCGGCGGTTTCGGCCAGTACATCCGCGTGCCCGCGGCCTGGGTGATCAAGCGCCCGCAAGGCCTGAGCCTGCGCGAGGCGATGATCCTCGGCACCGCCGGCCTGACCGCGGCGCTCTGCGTCGAAAAGCTGGAGCGCAGCGGCCTGCGCCCCGACCATGGCTCGGTGCTGGTCACCGGCGCCAGCGGCGGGGTCGGCAGTATCGCCGTGGAACTGCTGGCCAAGCTCGGCTACACCGTGGCGGCCGCCACCGGCAAGCTGGAGCAGGCCGAGTTCCTCAACCGCCTGGGGGCCAAGCAGATCCTCGATCGCGCCACCGTGGCCGATGGCGTCGACAAGCCGTTGCTCAAGGAACAGTGGGCCGGCGCGGTGGACACCGTCGGCGGCGACATCCTCTTCAACGTGGTCAAGTCGTTGCAGTACGGCGGCAGCGTCGCCTGCTGCGGCCTGACCGCCGGCGCCGGCTTCAAGGCCTCGGTGCTGCCGTTCATCCTGCGCGGGGTCAACCTGCTCGGGGTGGACTCGGTGGAGCTGCCGCTGGTGGTCAAGGCGTCCATGTGGGACAAGCTGTCGCTGCAATGGAAGCTCGACAACCTCGAAGAGGTGGCGCGCGAGATCGCCCTCGAAGAGCTGCCGGGGGCGATCAACCAGATCCTCGCCGGCAAACTGGTCGGCCGGGTGCTGGTCAACCTCGGCTGAGGGCGTTGCCGGAGCCCAGCTCCGGCAACAGGTAGCCCGCCCATAGCGATTCGGCGAACTGCGGCCGGAAGAAGCCGAAATGGCCGATGTGGCGGGCGCCGATTTCCTCGGGAGCGATGCGCCAGGCGGTTTTCGGCGCTTCGCGGTAGAAGCCCAGCAGCGACTCGATGCTGCGTCGGGACATCATTTCATCGTCGGTGAACGACAGCGACACGATGGGCGTGCGTACGGCGGAGAAGGCGCGGCGGATAGCCTCGCCATCCGCGAGGGCGTACTGCGGATGCAGGCACCAGCGTCGCCATTGTTCGATCACCCCGCGCGGCAGGTCGCCGACCATGCCCAGGCGGCGCCCGGGAAAATAGCCGAGCAGCGGCGTCAGCAGGGGCGCGACGAGGTACCAGAACAACCAGACCTTGTTGCGCAACCGCGGGCTGTTTTCCTTCCAGTAGCCACTGCCGCTGGCGATGCTGAAGACCCTCTCGATACGCTCGCGCCCTTCGACGAAGGGCAGGATCTGGCCGCCCAGGCTATGGCCGATCCAGTACAGGGGCTTGCTCCCGCTCTCGGCGAGCGCGGCGGCGAGCATGGCGCTGCAGTCATGACGGGCCCAACCCAGCACATCGACCTCGAGACCGCGCAGCGAGCCGTTGCGCGATTGCCCCATGCCCAGGTAGTCGAAGGTGATGGCCAGGTAGCCGCGCTCTGCCAGCCAGGCGGCGAAGGGCGCGTAGAACCGCTGTTCCACGCCCATCGCCGGGACGATCAGGAGATAGCCGCGCGGCTCCCCGGCAGGCCGGTACCAATGGCTGGCCAGCGGATGGCCGTTGCCGTTATCGATGAGGCGTGGTTGCGGAGGGTTCATGCCGGTCTCCGTGGTCTGTTCGCGGCTTCGAGAATAGGGCTGGCCGCCAGGGCGCCTCCAGCCGGCCGAAAGCACGGCCGGGGCGCCCTGGCGGTCAGGCCTGGCTGACGTACATGGTGATCTCGGCGCGGAATACCGGCTTGTCGTCGACATAGGCGACCACCGGCACCACCAGGTTGCCGGTGGCTTGCCAGTCGATCTGGCTGCCGTCGGCCACCGCGCGCACGTCGCCAGTGGCCTTGGCCAGGTACTCGACGGTCATGCCGCGCGGAATCCAGCGATGGCCGGCGGGAATCGAGGCGTCGGTCATGGTCCCGGCGGCCAGTTCGGCGGCATTGCACAGGGCGATGGCATGCACCGTGCCGATATGGTTCAGCACCTCGCGGCGCTTGGGGAAGGTGACTTCGGCATAGCCGGGACGCAGTTCGACGAACTGCGGGGCGATGCTGGCGAAATAGGGTGCGAACTGGCCGATCATGGCGCTGAACTGGGCCGGGCCGACCTGCTGGTACATCTGCATCATCTGACTCATGGAAAACTCCGGGCGTTTCAGGATTGAAGATGTGTGCGCACCGGGGCAGTATACGAAGGTTAGAAATTTATTCTAGAAAAATATTCTAGTCAGCGTTTCGACGATTAACGACAAGGACCGACATGGGCCGTTCTTCCCGCAAAGACGAGATTCTCCAGGCCGCCCTGGCCTGCTTCAGCGAGCATGGCGTAGACGCCACCACCATCGAGATGATCCGCGACCGTTCCGGAGCGAGCATCGGTAGCCTCTACCACCATTTCGGCAACAAGGAACGCATCCATGGCGAACTGTACCTGGCCGGGATCGGCCAGTACGCGGCGTTGCTCGAAGCCGGCTTCGCCAGGGCGCGCAGCGCCGAGGAAACGGTCAGGTTGCTGGTCACCAGCTATATCGACTGGGTCGTGGCGAATCCTGACTGGGCACGCTTCATCCTGCACAGCCGCGGGCGGGTAGAGGCGGGGGAGTTGGGCGAGCGCCTGCGGGCCGACAACCAGGCCCACTTCGCGCGGATCCATGCGGCGCTGGCGGGATATCGGGCCGAGGGCCTGTTCCGCGAGATGCCGGACGACTGCTTTGCTTCGGTGGTGATCGGCCCGGCCCACGACCTTGCCCGCCAGTGGCTGGCCGGGCGAACCCGGGTGGCGTTGGCCGACTGTCGCGAACTGCTGGCGCAGGTGGCCTGGGACAGCGTGCGCGCGGCCTGAGGCGTCCGTGACCTCGGGAACGAAAAAGCCCCGCGGCTGCGGGGCTTTTTCGTCAGGGCCGGGTTCAGCCGCGGCGGCGGAACAGCGGCAGCGGCTGCTCCACCGAGGTCTGGTAGACCTCGCTGAAGTCGTCCAGGCTGGCCAGGGCGTCTTCCGGGCTGCGGTCGGCACGGATGGCGTAGGCGTCGAAGCCGCAGCGGCGCATGAAGAACAGCTGGTCGCGCAGCACGTCGCCGATCGCGCGGATCTCGCCCTTGTAGCCGTAGCGCTCGCGCAGCAGGCGCGCGCTGCTGAAGCCGCGGCCATCGGTAAAGGCGGGGAAGTTCACCGCGATCACCTGGAACCTGTCGAGGTCACCGGCGATGCTTTCCGGCTCCTCGTCCGCGTCCAGCCAGACCCCCAGGCCGCCGTCGCGGCCGCGCAGGGCCGGGCCGTGCTCGAGCCACAGGGCCAGCGGGATGATCACGTCGTCGCTGTTGGGCACGCTTTCCAGGGTCGCGTCCTTGGGCAGCAAGTGCCAGCGGTCGTCGACCACCTGGCGGTCCTTAATGATTCGCTGCATATACGCGCTCCTTGAACGGGTCGATACCGATACGGCGGAAGGTGTCGATGAAGGGTTCTTCCTCGGTCCGGCGTTCCACGTAGACCTGGATGATCTTGTCGATCACGTCGGCCATCTGCTCCTGGGCGAAGGACGGGCCGAGGATCTGCCCGAGGCTGGCGTCGCGCGCCGAGCTGCCGCCGAGGGAGACCTGGTAGAACTCCGCGCCTTTCTTGTCGACCCCGAGGATGCCGATGTGGCCGACATGGTGATGGCCGCAGGCGTTCATGCAACCGGAGATATTCAGGTCGATGTCGCCGATGTCGAATAGATAGTCGAGATTGTCGAAGCGGCGCTGGATGGCCTCGGCGATCGGGATCGACTTGGCGTTGGCCAGGGAGCAGAAGTCGCCGCCGGGGCAGCAGATGATGTCGGTCAGCAGGCCGACGTTGGGGGTGGCGAAGCCCAGTTCGCGGAGTTCGCCCCAGAGGGCGAAGAGTTCGCCCTGCTCGACGTCGGCGAGGATGATGTTCTGGTTATGGCTGTTGCGCACCTCGCCGAAGCTGTAGCGGTCGGCGAGATCGGCGATGGCGTCCAGTTGCTTGTCGGTGACGTCTCCCGGCGCGGTGCCGGTGGGCTTCAGCGAGAGCGTCACGGCGACGTAGCCGGGCTTCTTGTGGGCGAAGGTGTTGCGTGCGCGCCAGCGGGCGAAGCCGGGGTGCTCCGCGTCGAGCCGGGCGAGGGATTCATCGAGGTCGTCGAGGGCCTTGTAGGCCGGATCGACGAAATGCGCGGCGACGCGCTGGACTTCCGCCTCGGTGAGGGTGCTCGGTCCGTCCTTGAGGTTGGCCCATTCGGCCTCGACGCGCTCGGCGAAGACTTCTGGGGTCAGCGCCTTGACCAGGATCTTGATCCGCGCCTTGTACTTGTTGTCGCGCCGGCCATAGCGGTTGTAGACGCGCAGGATGGCATCCAGGTAGCCGAGCAGGTGCTGCCAGGGCAGGAATTCATTGATGAAGCTGCCGACGATCGGGGTCCGGCCCAGGCCGCCGCCGACCGAGACGCGGAAGCCGAGCTGGCCGGCCTCGTTCTTCACCGCCTCCAGGCCGATGTCGTGCACCTCGATGGCGGCACGGTCGCTCACCGCGCCGTTCACCGCGATCTTGAACTTGCGCGGCAGGTGGGCGAACTCGGGGTGGAAGGTCGACCATTGGCGGATGATCTCGCACCAGGGGCGCGGGTCCACCAGTTCGTCGCGGGCGACGCCGGCGAACTGGTCGGTGGTGGTGTTGCGGATGCAGTTGCCGCTGGTCTGGATCGCGTGCATCTGCACGGTGGCCAGTTCGGCGAGGATTTCCGGCACGTCTTCCAGCTCCGGCCAGTTGAACTGCACGTTCTGCCGGGTGCTGATGTGGGCGTAGCCCTTGTCGTAGTCGCGGGCGATCTGCGCCAGCTTGCGCAGTTGGCGCGAGGAGAGCAGGCCATAGGGAACGGCGATGCGCAGCATCGGGGCATAGCGCTGGATGTAGAGACCGTTCTGCAGGCGCAGCGGGCGGAACTCCTCACCGGTCAATTCACCCGCCAGGTAACGGCGGGTCTGGTCGCGGAACTGCTTGACGCGGTCCTCGACGATCCGTTGGTCGTACTCGTCGTATACGTACATGAATATTCCTGCTGTCAGGCTATGCGGCTTACTGCGTTAACCAGCGCGCACGGCTACGCGCTCCACGCGGAGTGGGCGCACGATACCAGTTCATATTTATGCGTAAAAGTGATGTTTGAGTATATGGTAAGAACCAAAAAGACTAAGTCGCCAGGCAAGCATAACCGCTTCGCAACGGCGCCTTTCTTGAGCGATGGGCGGCGCTGGTCTTAACTGGAGAGTGCCTTTCGATGTCTTCGTCCCGATACCCACAAGAAACAGGGGGAGTCATGAGCGAGCCGAGCAAAACCCAGGAAAACCGCGACAGCGTGGTCGACGCCCGCGCGGCCTTCGTCCTGATCCTGCTGGTGGTGGCTACCGCGGTGTTCTGGGTCAGCCACCAGTGAAAGCCCGCCTCGGCGGCGCAGAGGTCACAGGCCGCTGAGGCTCAGCACCAGTTTCACGATCCCGGCCAGCAACAGCACGAACACCAGGGTGAAGAGCAGGCCCAGCATGATGAAGTGCACGGGCTTGCCGTGGCTGAAGTCGCGGGCGCGGTTTCGCCCGCTCTGTACGCCGAAGGCGGCAGCCATCACGCTGTGCAGCATCTGCCAGAAGGTCGGCGGCTTCTGGTTCGGTTCTTCCGTCTCGATACCCATCGGTGGTCCTCCCTTTTCCATACCTGCCCTGAGAGTCTAGACCCTTGGCGGGAGGAGGGTGGCTTCAGGCCTGGCGGGCGGGGATGCGCCGTTCCGCCGTGCCCTGCGTGGCCCTGGCGCGCAGTTGCCCGCAGCCGCCGTCGATGTCCTGGCCGGCCGAGTTGCGCACCTTGGTCAGCACGCCGCGGCTGTGCAGGTAGCGCACCAGCTCGACGATCCGCTCCCCGCTCGGGCGCCGGTAGGCGTCGCCGTCCATGCTGTTATAGGGGATCAGGTTCATCACCGCGAAGCGGCCTTTGAGCAGGCGCAGGATGCCGTCCATTTCCTCCAGGCTGTCGTTGATCCCTTCGAGCAGGGTCCATTGGTACTGGATCGGATAGTCGACCCGGCGGGCGTAGGCCTCGCCGGCTTCCACCAGTTCTTCCGGGCTCAGCGGCGGCGCCTTGGGCAACAGTTGCCGGCGCAGTTCGGCGCGGGTGCTGTGCAGGGACAAGGCGAGGGCGGGCTTCACCCGTTGCCGGGGCAGGCGCTCGAACACGCGGGGATCGCCGACGGTGGAGAACACCAGGTTCTTGTGGCCGATGCCGCCATCGGTGCCGAGCAGGTCGATGGCTTCGAGGACGTTGTCGAGGTTGTGCGCCGGCTCGCCCATGCCCATGAACACCACTTTCTTCACCGCTCGCCGACGCCGCGCCAGGACCACCTGGGCGACCATCTCCAGGCTGCCGACCTGGCGCAGCAGGCCGCTGCGGCCGGTCATGCAGAACACGCAGCCGACCGCGCAGCCGACCTGGGTCGAGACGCACAGCCCACCGCGCGGCAGCAGCACGCTTTCCACCATCTGCCGGTCGGCCAGTTCCACCAGCAGGCGCGACGAGCCGTCGCTCGCCGGATGCTCGCTGTGCAGGCGGGCGATGCCTTCCAGTTCCGCGGCGACCTGGGGCAGACCGTGGCGTACGCCCAGCGGCAGGAAGTCCTCGGCCCGCTGGCGGGCGGTGCAGGCATCGAGGGCGCGGCCCTGCAGCCAGGCGCGGACGATCCTCCCGCAATGCAGGGGCTTGGCGCCGAGATCGGCGAGGCGCTGGTGGAGGTCTTGGCTACGCATGGGGCGCGCATCCTATCATTGCCCGTCATGAGGCGGTATGGCCGGCGCCGACGTGCTATCGTTGCGCTCCGCTCCACCGCAGCAACGGAACCGTTCCATGAAATTCGTCCACCAGCGCGAACACCTCAACGAAGACGACATCGTGGTCATCGAGTGCTCGCAGCAATGCAATATCCGCCTGATGAACGACGCCAATTTCCGCAGTTTCAAGAATGGCGGGCGGCATAGCTACCATGGCGGCGCCTTCGACCGCTTCCCGGCGAAGATCAAGGTGCCCAGCACCGGGTTCTGGAACATCACCATCGATACCGTGACCCGGCGCCCGATCAGCGTGACGCGCAAGCCGAACTTCAAGTGGTCGATCAAGTTCGTGCGCCGTTCCGGTTCGCAGTTCACCTGAGGGCGCGCGTCCCATGAGTGCGAAAATGGACGAGCAGGCGCTTCTGGCGTTGCTCCGCGAGCTGGCCATCGACAGCCAGCGGGTCGAGCATCCGGCCATCGCCTCCATCGAGGAATATTACGCGCAGGGCATCGAATTGCCCGACCAGGGCATCAAGAACCTGTTCCTGCGCAACCGCAAGGGTACTCGCCACTACCTGGTGCTGCTCGACGAGCGCAAGGAGGCCGACCTGCCGGGCATCGCCGAACAGATCGGCGAAAGCCGCCTGTCGTTCGCCTCGGTCGAGCGCCTGCGCGAATACCTCGGCGTCGAACTGGGCTGCGTGACGCCTTTCGCGCTGGTCAACGATCCGCAGCACAGGGTCGAGGTGTTGCTCGACGATGCCATTCGCCAGGACCAGTTGCTCGGTTTCCACCCGTTGGTGAATACCGCCACCGAGTGCATTCGCTACGCAGACCTGCTGGCCTTTCTCGCCCACACGGGGCATGAACCGCGCCTGATCCGGGTGTAGGTCGCAGCTTCGCGCCTGCTGGCGCCGGTTTCACTCGAAGAAGTTGTGCCAGCAGTCGCTCAACGGGCCGACCTCGAAGGTCTTGCACCAGGGTTGGGCTTCCAGCCACAGGCGGGCGCTTTCCCGGTCCGCCTCGTCCAGGCTGCCGACCCGCGCCAGGCACAGGTAGCCGCTGATCTCTGCCTGTTCCGGCGAGCCGCCACCGCCGAACACCCAGCCCTGGGCCTCGACGAAGTCGATCAGATGGTCCAGCGCATCGTCGTGGGAGAGGGCGCTGCGGTCGTAGGTCAGTTCGAAGCTGAAGCCGAACTCCTGGAACTCGCCCAGGCGCAGTTTCTTGCGCAGGCGGCGCTTGCGCGGCTTTTCCATCTGCTCGGGAGTGAGGAATTTCATCGTCGCCTTCCTGGTCAGTCGTCGTAGCCAAGGTTCGGCGCTAGCCAGCGCTCGCTGACGCTGGCTTCCTGGCCCTTGCGCTGGCTGTAGCGTTCCACCTGGTCCTTGTCGATCTTGCCGACCGCGAAGTACTGCGCCTGCGGGTGGGCGAAATACCAACCGCTGACCGCCGCGGCCGGGAACATCGCGTAGTGCTCGGTCAGGCTGACGCCGGACAGGCCCTGCGGATCGAGCAGTTCGAACAGGGTGCCTTTCTCGGTATGGTCGGGGCAGGCCGGGTAGCCCGGTGCCGGGCGGATGCCGACGTATTGCTCCTTGATCAAGGCCTCGTTGTCGAGGTGCTCGTCGCGGGCGTAGCCCCAGTACTCCTTGCGCACCCGCTCGTGCAGCCACTCGGCGCAGGCTTCGGCGAGGCGGTCGGCGAGCGCCTTGACCATGATGCTGTTGTAGTCGTCGCCCTTGGCTTCGTACGCCTTGGCCACTTCCTCGGCGCCGATCCCGGCGGTGGTGATGAAGCCGCCGATGTAGTCGCGCACGCCGCTTTCCTTCGGCGCGACGAAATCGGCCAGCGACAGGTTCGGCTTGCCGTCCGGCTTGATCGTCTGCTGGCGCAGGTGGTGCAGGGTGGCGAGGGTCTCGCCGTCGGTGTCGTAGACCTCCAGGTCGTCGTGCTCGACCTGGTTGGCCGGCCAGAAGCCGAACACCGCGCGGGCCTTGATCAGCTTCTCGTCGATCAGCTTCTTCAGCATCGCCTGGGCGTCGTTGAACAACGCGGTGGCGGCCTCGCCGACCACCTCGTCGGTGAGGATGCGCGGGTACTTGCCGGCCAGGTCCCAGGAAATGAAGAACGGCGTCCAGTCGATGTACTCGGCGAGCACCGCGAGGTCGATCTCGTCGAGCACCCTGACGCCGGTGAAGGAAGGCGTCGGCGCCTGGTAGCCGGCCCAGTCGAACGCTGGCTTGTTGGCGATCGCCTGTTCGTAGCTCAGCCGCTCGGTGCGGGCGCTGCGGTTGGCCGTGCGTTCGCGGACCACCGCGTAGTCGGCGCGGGTGCGGGCCACGTAGTCGGCCTTCAGCTCCTTGGACAGCAGGCTGGTGGCCACGCCTACCGCGCGCGAGGCGTCGGTGACGTAGACCACCGCGTCGTTGCTGTACTGCGGATCGATCTTCACCGCGGTATGCGCCTTCGAGGTGGTGGCGCCGCCGATCATCAGCGGCAACTGGAAATTCTGCCGCTGCATTTCCTTGGCGACGTGGACCATCTCGTCCAGTGACGGCGTGATCAGGCCGGACAGGCCGATGATGTCGCATTTCTCGGCGATGGCGGTCTGCAGGATCTTCTCCGCCGGCACCATCACGCCGAGGTCGACCACGTCATAGCCGTTGCAGCCGAGCACCACGCCGACGATGTTCTTGCCGATGTCGTGCACGTCGCCCTTCACCGTGGCCATCAGGATCTTGCCCTTGGCTTCCGGCTTGTCGCCTTTCTCCGCCTCGATGAAGGGAATCAGGTGGGCTACCGCCTGCTTCATCACTCGCGCGGACTTGACCACCTGCGGGAGGAACATCTTGCCGGCGCCGAACAGGTCGCCGACCACGTTCATCCCGGACATCAGCGGACCTTCGATGACCTCGATGGGGCGCGCGCACTGCTGGCGGCATTCCTCGGTGTCCTCGACGATCCAGGTGGTGATGCCCTTGACCAGCGCATGCTCAAGGCGCTTCTCGACGCTGTAGCTGCGCCATTCCTCGTCCTCTGCCTCCTTGACCGCGCCGCCGCCCTTGTAGTCGTCGGCGATCGCCAGCAGGGCCTCGGTGGCCTCGGGCGTGCGGTTGAGCACCACGTCCTCGACCCGGTCGCGCAGCGCTTTCGGAATCTCGTCGTAGATTTCCAGCTGGCCGGCGTTGACGATGCCCATGGTCAGGCCGTTGCGGATCGCGTAGTAGAGGAACACCGAGTGGATCGCCTCGCGTACCGGGTTGTTGCCGCGGAACGAGAAGGACACGTTGGACACCCCGCCCGAGCTGAGGGCGTAGGGCAGGTGGTCGCGGATGTAGGCGCAGGCGTTGATGAAATCGACCGCGTAGTTGTTGTGTTCCTCGATGCCGGTGGCGATGGCGAAGATGTTCGCGTCGAAGATGATGTCTTCCGGCGGGAAGCCGACTTCGTCGACCAGGATGTCGTAGGAGCGCTTGCAGATTTCTTCCTTGCGCGCCTGGGTGTCGGCCTGGCCGTCCTCGTCGAAGGCCATCACCACCACCGCGGCGCCGTAGCGCTTGCACAGGCGGGCGTGGTGCTTGAAGGCCTCGACGCCTTCCTTCATCGAGATCGAGTTGACGATGCCCTTGCCCTGGATGCACTTGAGGCCGGCCTCGATCACCTCCCACTTGGAGGAGTCGATCATGATCGGCACGCGCGAGATGTCGGGCTCGGAGGCGATCAGGTTGAGGAAGGTGACCATGGCCGCCTTCGAGTCCAGCATGCCTTCGTCCATGTTGATGTCGATCACCTGGGCGCCGGCTTCCACCTGCTGCTGGGCGACCTCGAGAGCTTCCGCGTAGTTTTCCTCGCGGATCAGCCGGGCGAACTTGGCCGAGCCGGTGATGTTGGTGCGCTCGCCGACGTTGACGAACAGCGAGCTGCGGTCGATGGTGAACGGCTCCAGACCGGACAGGCGGCAGGCCCGGGGAATCTCCGGGATGGCCCGCGGCGGGTACTTGGCCACTGCCTTGGCGATCGCCTCGATGTGCGCCGGGGTGGTGCCGCAGCAGCCGCCGACGATATTGAGGAAGCCGGCGGCGGCGAATTCCTCGACCACCACGGCCATTTCCGCCGGCGATTCGTCGTATTCGCCGAAGGCGTTCGGCAGGCCGGCGTTGGGGTGGGCCGAGACATGGGTGTCGGCCTTGGTCGACAGTTCCTCGATGTACGGCCGCAATTCCTTGGCGCCGAGGGCGCAGTTCAGGCCTACCGAGATCGGCCGGGCATGCCGCACCGAGTTCCAGAAGGCCTCGGTGGTCTGGCCCGACAGGGTGCGGCCGGAGGCGTCGGTGATGGTCCCGGAGATCATGATCGGCAGCTCCACGCCGAGTTCCTCGAACACGCCCTGGACGGCGAATATCGCCGCCTTGGCATTGAGGGTGTCGAAGATGGTCTCGATCAGGATCAGGTCGGCGCCGCCCTCGATCAGGCCGCGGGTCGCCTCGACGTAGTTCTCCACCAGCTCGTCGAAGGTGACGTTGCGGTAGCCGGGGTTGTTCACGTCCGGGGAAATCGAGCAGGTGCGGCTGGTCGGGCCGAGCACGCCGGCGACGAAGCGCGGCTTGTCCGGGGTCTCGGCGGTCTTCGCGTCCGCCACCTGGCGAGCCAGGCGCGCCCCTTCGACGTTGAGTTCGTAGGCCAGCGACTGCATGCCGTAGTCGGCCTGGGACACCTGGGTGGCGTTGAAGGTATTGGTCTCGAGGATGTCGGCGCCGGCGTCGAGGTAGGCCTTCTCGATGGCCTGGATCACGTCCGGGCGGCTCAGCAGCAAGAGGTCGTTGTTGCCTTTCACGTCGCTCGGCCAGTCGGCGAAGCGCTCGCCGCGGTAGTCGGCCTCTTCCAGCTTGTAGCTCTGGATCATGGTGCCCATGCCGCCATCGAGGATCAGGATACGTTCCCTGAGGGCGTGCTGGAGGGCTTGCAGGCGGGCGCTGCGATCGGTGAGCGGGCTGGACATGGATGGACCTGGCGTCAGTGGGCGGAAAGGTGAAAAGCATAACAAAGGCAGGGGCTTTCCGACCGGGGGTGGCTGGACCATGAATTTCATTCAAGTTGAAAGATGTTCATCCGCGGGCCGGAAAAGCCGCAGGCGCCGTTTTGTCGCAGCATACGGGCGGAATGCGGAGGTCGGAGTGCGCAGGCGGGTGGCGAAGGGGCGGGCGAGTGGAGTCGGGATGCTCGTGGGGAATCGTGCTGCGAATGAGTCTGGCTCATTCGCAGCACGGCCTGAATCAACTGGCCCTGGGCAGGCTGCAACTGGCCAGGGAGTAGACGTAGTAGTTGAGGCGGTCGCGGTCGGTGCGATTCCATACCTGGCCGACCGACTTCAGGCCCTGGCTCTGGCCGACCGCGCCGGCGATGCTGCCGCACCAGCACATCGGGTACTTCTGCCGATACAGCGGACCGCTGATGACCACCGCGACGTGCCCGTAGGTGCGGCCCTTCAGGCCGGCGATCACCAGGAAGCCCTGGGCCGCCTTCTGCGCGGCCTCGGCGCCGGAGGCGAGCTTGGTCCAGCTCTGCTCCAGGCCGTCGACCATGGCGTTGGCGTTGCCGCGGGGCATCGGTACGCCCAGCTCGGCGGCCACCGACTGGACGAAGCCGGAACAGTTGTCCTTGTTCGGGGTGCCGGCCAGGTAGCTCTTGTCCCAGCTGTTCTTGCAGGCGTTGACGATGCATTGATCGAGACTGTCCATGTATCACCTATGCGTGTCGATAAGGGGCGCTCCGGCCCGGATCATTTCTTTGCGGTCTGGCAGAACGGCGCGAGCGAACGCTTCACGATCTTCGCGCAGCTGTCGACGGATTCGCCCGAGCATTTCTCACCCAGGCGCAGCCCGTCCTTGTCCACCGCCCAGCGCTGGCCGGAGATGTCCTCGCGGTGCACCACCTTGCAGGTGGCGCTGTCGTAGGACACCAGCTCGGCGCTGGAGCCGCTGAATTCATGCATCAGCACGCGCCGGCCGTCCTGGCTCAGGAACACGCCGCCGCGCGACCAGATGCCGCCGTCCTCTATGCGGCAATCGTTGCCGCTGTCGCGGTCGGCCAGGTAGACCGGCGGTTCGGGAAAGGCATCGGGGTTGTCGTCGTTGGGATCCTCGTTGCTGAACATCACGCGGACGTGCTCGTCCTCGCCGCCGAACATGTTCGGCGAGCCGAACTGGGGCACGATTTCCAGCTGGGTGAAAGTACAGTCCGCCGCCTGGGCCGAAAGGCTCAGGAAGAGAGCGGCGAAGCTGCCGGCGAGCAGTTTCATGGGGCGGGTTCTCCGTTGGGCCGCCAGGGCGGCGAAAGGATGGACCAGGCCGCGCCGGGCGCGAACGGAAGCGCCGCCTGGCGACAGCAGGCGGAAAGCGGCGAAGAGGGGACGTGGGGCGCACGCGAACGGGCGCGGATGGGGCGCGGCGAGTCGAAACATATCCCTGTTTCCTCGAAGTCATCGTCCTTGATCGCCAGGGCGGGCCTGGGAGCCCGGCTAGCATACGTGGCGGCCGAAGCCGGTGGAATGCTGGCGAAATGGCGGCTCAGGCCCGGGGCGAGTTCGCCCGCCGTTGTGAAAGTGCGGCGCAGAGAGGCGGGTTTGCTAGAATCGCCCGTCGCCGAGTGAGGAGTGGTTCATGTTGCCAAGACCGTTGGTTGGGTTGGCCTTCGTTTTGTCGTCTTTTATCCAGTCTGTTTCCGCTGCTGAAATTTCCTATAGCCGTGACGTCCAGCCGATCTTTACCGCCAAGTGCGTCGCCTGCCACGCCTGCTACGACTCGCCCTGCCAGCTCAACCTGAGCAGCGCCGAGGGCGCGCAGCGCGGCGCCAACCAACTGCCGGTCTACGACGGCACGCGGACCAAGGCGCAGGAAACCACCCGCCTGTACCTCGATGCGCACGGTGCCGACGCCTGGCGGCGCAAGGACTTCTGGTCGGTGCTCGAACCGCAGGACGGCCAGGCCGCACTGATGGCGCGGATGCTCGAGCTTGGCCACAGCCAGCCGTTGCAGCCGAATGCGAAGATCCCCGAAGGCCTGGACATTTCGATCAACCGCGCCAACCAGTGCCCGACGCCGGCCAGCATCGATGCGTTCATCCGCAAGAACCCAGGTTCCGGCATGCCTTTCGCGGTGGCCGGGCTGAGCGACGACGAATACGCCACTTTGCAGAAGTGGCTGGCCGCGGGCGCCCCGGTCGACCAGCAGCCGTTGCGGCCGACCGCCGCCGAGGCGCGCCAGGTGGCCAGCTGGGAGCGTTTCCTCAACCAGCCTGGGGCCAAGCAGAGCCTGGTCTCGCGCTGGCTCTACGAGCACCTGTTCCTGGCGCACCTGTATTTCCCGGAACAGGGCGCGCCCGGCCACTTCTTCCAGCTGGTGCGTTCACGCACGCCCAGCGGCCAGCCGATCGACCCGATCCCGACCCGGCGTCCCAACGACGATCCGGGCAACAGCTTCTATTACCGCCTCTGGCCGATCCAGGGCGTGATCGTCCACAAGACGCACATCACCTATCCGCTGACGGCGAAGAAGCTGGAACGCGTCCAGGAGCTGTTCTTCGGCACCCAGTGGAACACCGACAAGGTTCCCGGCTACGGCGTGCAGAGCCGCGCCAACCCGTTCGTCACCTTCGCTGCGATCCCGCCACGGGCGCGCTACCAGTTCATGCTGGACAACGCCGAGTACTTCACCCGTACCTTCATCCGCGGGCCGGTCTGCCGTGGACAGATCGCCACCGACGTGATCCGCGACAACTTCTGGGTGGTATTCCAGGACCCCGAGCAGGACCTGTTCGTCACCGACGCCAACTTCCGCGCGCAGAGCGAGCCGCTGCTGGCCTTGCCGGGGCAGATCGACGAGCTGAAGAACCTGCTCGGCCTGTGGAGCGCCTACCGGGACAAGCGCAACGAGTACGAAGACCTGCGCCAGGACGTCTACGCCGACGCGCCGCCGCCGACCTGGAACACGATCTGGCACGGCAACGACAACGCCCTGCTGAGCATCTTCCGCCAGTTCGACAGCGCCTCGGTGCGCAAGGGCCTGCTTGGCGAGGTACCGCAGACCCTGTGGCTGATGGACTACCCGCTGTTCGAGCGAACCTACTACGGGCTGGTGGTGAACTTCGATGTCTTCGGCAACGTCTCGCACCAGGCGCAGACGCGCCTGTACTTCGACCTGATCCGCAACGGCGCCGAGCAGAACTTCCTCCGCTTGATGCCGGTCGACGCGCGCCAGCCGTTGCTTGACGACTGGTACCAGAACAGCGGCAAGCTGAAGATGTGGATGGACTACCAGGCCTTCGACGATGACACGCCGAGCGCGCTGGGATTGCCGGAGAAGCAGCCGAAGAAGGCCTTCGCCGAAGAACTGCTGCGTCGCTACGGCGACCTCAATGCGCGCCCCGACCCGATCAACCGCTGCCTGGACGGCAACTGCTATCGACCGGGCATCGACCGCGAACTGCAGGACGCCGAGCAGGCCTTCAGTCGCCTGGTCAGCCGGCCGGCGGCCGGCCTCAAGGTCATCGAGCGCTTCCCCGAGGCGACCATGCTGCGGATACGTACGTCCAGCAGCAAGCGCGAGATCTATACCGTGCTGCGCAACCGCGCGCACAGCAATGTCGCCTTCATGCTCGGCGAGTCGCTGCGCTACCAGCCGGGCCTGGACACCCTGACGATCTACCCCGGCGTGCTGTCCAGCTATCCGAACTTCATGTTCGATCTGCCGGCGACGGATGCCGAGGCCTTCGTCGGCGCCCTGGAGGCGGCGAAGAGTAGCGAGGACTTCGACAAGGTGGTCGAACGCTGGGGCGTGCGCCGCAGCAATCCGCAGTTCTGGAGCTACTTCCACGATCTCGAGGCGTACATCCGCGAAACCGAACCGGTCGAGGCGGGCGCGCTGGACATGAATCGCTACGAGAACCTCTGAGCGTCGCGACCCGCTCCGCAAGGGGCGGGTCGGTTATCGCGAATTATTCCTACTAATTTACTAGGGCTTTATCCGCAAGTACCGATTGGCGTAAACTGTCGGCATATTTGCGAGGAGTTGCCATGAGCGCCATCACCATTACCGAAGCTGCCCAAGCGTATCTGGCCGAGTTGCTGGAGAAGCAGAGCACCCCGGGTATCGGCATTCGTATCTTTATCACCCAGCCGGGTACCCAGTACGCGGAAACCTGCATCGCCTACTGCAAGCCGGGCGAGGAAAAGGTCGAGGACACCGCCATCGCCCTGAAGGACTTCACTGCCTGGATCGATGCGGTCAGCGAGCCCTTCCTCGAAGACGCGGTGGTGGACTACGCCACCGACCGCATGGGCGGCCAGTTGACCATCAAGGCGCCGAACGCCAAGGTGCCGATGGTCAACGAGGACAGCCCGATCACCGAACGCATCAACTACTACCTGCAGACCGAGATCAATCCCGGCCTGGCCAGCCACGGCGGACAGGTGAGCCTGGTCGACGTGGTCGAGGACAACATCGCCGTGTTGCGTTTCGGCGGCGGTTGCCAGGGCTGCGGGATGGTCGACATGACCCTCAAGGATGGCGTCGAGAAGACCCTGATCGAGCGTATTCCCGAACTGAAGGGCGTGCGCGACGTGACCGACCACAGCAACAAGGAGAACGCCTACTACTGAGGCGTTTCCGTAAAGCAGAAGAGGCGACCGCAAGGTCGCCTTTTTCGTTGCCGGCGTTTCAGCGCGACAGTATCCGCGTTCGCCGTACCGGCCAGAGCAGTGCCAGCGCCACCAGCAGCGCCGGCCAGACCAGCAGGTTCACCGCGTTCCAGCCAAGGCTGGTGATCAGGGCGCCGGAGCCGAACGACATCAGCGCCGCCACCAGGCTGTTGCCTTGCTCCATCAATCCTTGCGCGGCGCCGCGCTCGCTTTCGGCGTGGCCCTCGCCGAGCAGGGTGGTGCCGGCGATGAGCATCAGGTTCCAGCCGCTGCCCAGGGCCAGCGAACTGAGCAGGAAATGTATGACCGACTGCCCGCCCAGGGCGATGCCGGCACTTGCGGCGAGCAGGAGCGCGCCGAGCAGGGCGACGCGACGGTTGCCGATGCGGTCGACCAGCGCTCCGGCGAAGAACGCCGGAAGGAACATTCCCAGCACGTGCCACTGGATGACCCGACTCGACTGTTCCAGCGGCAGGCCGCAGAAGCTCATGGCCAGCGGCGTGGCGTTCATGATCAGGATCATCAACCCGTGTCCCGTCGCGGTGCAGGCGATGGCCGCGCGGACCACCGGCCGCCGCAACAGGCCGCCTATGTCGCGCCAGGCGAGTCGTGCCGGGCGCGGCGCCTGGCCTTCGCGGAGCAGGGCCATCAGCAGCAGGCCGGCGAGGGCCAGCGCGGCGATCAGCAGATAGGCGCCGACGAAGGGCTGGGCCAGCGCGTTGCGCGACCACAGCGCCAGGCTCGGCGCCAGCAGCGCGGCGAGTACCCCGCCGGCGAGCACGTAGGCGCTGGCGCGGCCTTTCCGCCCGGCATCCACCGCCTCCAGCGCGGCGAACCGGTAGTACATGGCCGAGGCCTGGTAGACCCCGATGCCCAGCGCGCCGAGACAGAACCAGAGGAAATCGCCAGTCCAGACACCGGCGGCGCAGACCAGACCGCCGAGCACGCCGCCGCCGGCGCCGAGCATCAGCCCGGGACGTCGGCCGTGGCGCTGCATGAAGTGCGACAACGGCTGCACCGCCAGCAGGTTGCCCAGCACCAGCAGGGCCAGGGGCAGGGTGGCCAGGCTGTTCAACGGCGCCAGCTGGACGCCGACCAGGGCGGTCAGGGTTATGCCGATCAGCGAGCAGGACCAGTACAGGGCCTGGCCGCAGAACAGCAGGAGCAGGGTCGGGTTGCGTAGCAGCATGGCGTCACTCCGGACAACCGCCGGGCTTGACGACGCGCCGGCTGGAGGCAGGCTGACGGACCAGCGCATCCCGCGGACGCCTTGGCCGGGCCAGCAGTTCGCCGCCGCAGTTCGGGCATTGGCCGCCCAGGCGGGTCGTCGCGCAATCGCGGCAGAAGGTGCACTCGAAGGTGCAGATCAGCGCGTCGCCGCTGTCGCCGGGCAGGTCGCGGTCGCAGCACTCGCAGTTGGGGCGCAGTTCCAGCATGGGAAGGTCCTTGGTGGGAGCGTCAGGCCAGCATGCCGAAGCGTTCGGCGTATTCCTGGGGGCTGACCGAAAGATGCTTGTGGAACGTCCGCCGGAGGTTTTCCGGATGGCCGAAGCCGCACAGCCGGGACACCGTGGCGATCGATGCCTGGGCGTCCTGCAGCAGGGCGCGCGCGGCCTCCAGGCGAACCCGCTCGACGTAGCGACCGGGCGCCACGCCCAGTTCCTGGAGAAATACCCGGGACAGCGTACGCGGGCTCATGCAGGCCCGGTCGGCGAGGGCTTCCAGGGACAGGTCGCCGGCGAGGTTGGCGGGAATCCACTCCAGCAGCGCGGCCAGGCGCGGGGTGCGGCTCGGTTCCGGGGTCAGCCAGGCGCTGAACTGGGCCTGGCCGCCAGGACGCTTGAGGAACATCACCAGGCGTCGCGCGACGCTGAGCGCCAGGCTGCGGCCGAGGTCGGCCTCGACCAGCGCCAGGGCCAGGTCGATTCCCGCCGTGACGCCGGCCGAGGTGAAGATGTGGGCGTCGCCGTCGCGGCACTGCGGGTCGTAGGTGTGCAGGCGGTCGCCTTGCACATGGACGCCGGGAAACCCCTGGCGCAGCGTCGCCACGTCGGCCCAGTGGGTGGTCGCCGGGTGCCCGTCGAGAACCCCGGCGGCGGCCAGGATCAGCGCTCCCGAACACACCGAGCCGAGCCGCCGTATGCGCGGTTCGGCGGCTTTCAGCCAGGCGAGCAGGTCGGCGTTGCGGGTCTGCGCCTCGACACCGAGGCCGCCGGGCACCAACAGGGTGTCCAGGCTTTCCGGTGGACAGTCGCGCCAGGCGAGGTCGGCGCAGATGCGGATGCCCGCGGAACTGGGCACCGCTTCGCTACGCTCGCCGAGCACCTGTATCCGGTAGAAAGGCGGCAGACCCTGGCGCTGGCGTTCGACGTTGGCCGAGGCGAATACCTGCAGCGGTCCGGTCACGTCCAGGCTCATCACGTCGGGATAGATCAGGCAGGCAATCAGGCGTGGTTCGGGCATGGCATGACCTCATGGCGATGGCGGCAGTCTGGCCTCCTTCGGACCTGGCCGCAATGCCAGTTGGCCCACGGATCTTGCCATTCGCTCGCCGGGGCGTCCCGCTGCGCCGATGGCTGGTATCGCCTCGGCACGCCGCATGCCCTATTGTCTGGTAACGGGTGATGGCTTTTTGACTCATCGCTGTAGAGGCGCCAGGGTATTGTCGTCCAGGCCTGTTCCAGCGTTCGGTCCGAGGTAGGGGAGTCAGCATGCTTGCACGCGACGGCCTGGTACAGGCTGGTCTGCCGGATAATCCGTATGCGCGCCAGTTGCGCAACGGTTTTCGTTGGTTGCGGTTCGAAAAGGAGCTGGAAAACGAGTTTCGCGAGTTTCTCAGTTGGAACTCGCTGATGCAGCGGCGTGCTGCCATCGGGGTGGCGTTCCTGATCTGGGCGCTGTTCATCGTGGCCGACTGGATGATGGTGGACATCCGCCTGCACCCCAGCCTGTTCGAGCAACTGCTGGGCGTGCGCCTGGGAATGATCGGCCTGCTGCTGGTGGTCTGGCCGGCGGCCTTCCTGCCCAGCCTGCGCAAGGTCGGCGATGCCATCGCCCCCTACTGCCTGCTGCTGATCAACCTGGCGGTGCTGGCCTGCGACGTGCTGTTCGAGTGGCATGGGGTGCCGCGCTTCACCCAACTGGGCGCGACCCTGGGCATCCTCGCGGTGTTCTTCCCACTCGGCCTGGCGTTCTGGGCCTGCGTGCGCCTGGCGTTGCTGTGCCTGGCCCTGAACCTGGCGGTATTCCTGCTCTTCGGCGGCGAAGAGAACCTGCGCACCAACCTGCTGAATACGCTCTACAACGGCCTGGTGGTGCTGATCTGTTCGTTCGCCCTGTACCTGCAGGACTACGCCCAGCGCGAGCAGTTCCTCGGCCGGCGGCTGCTGGGCATGATGGCCGAACAGGACAGCCTCACCGGCCTGGTCAACCGACGCTACTACGAGCTGCTCGCCCAGCGGGCCCTGGAGCAGGGCGCCCGCGAGGAAAAGGGGGTGGCGCTGATCCTGGTGGATGTCGACGACTTCAAGGCCTACAACGACCACTACGGGCATCCGGCCGGCGATGCCGCCCTGCGCCAGCTTGGCGTCGTGCTCCGGCAGGGCGCGCGGCGGCCGCTGGATATCGCCGCGCGCCTGGGCGGGGAGGAGTTCGCCGTGTTGCTCTACGACAGCGAGGAGGGCAACACCCTGGCCATCGCCGAGCGCCTGCGGCAGGCCGTGGAGGCGCTGGGCATCGAGCACCTGGGCTCCAGCGCCGGCCCCTGCCTGACCATCAGCCTGGGGGTGGCCTATTCGACCTCCGGCATGGGCCTGGACGCGCTCTATCGCGAGGCCGATCGCGCGCTCTACGAGGCCAAGGATGCAGGGCGCAACGCGGTGCGCGTGGCGTTCCGTCAGCACGACCGCCTCGAATAGAGGAAACGAAAAAGGCGCCCGTGGGCGCCTTTCGTCGTATGGAGCGGCTCAGCCTTGGCTGGGCATACTCCAGTCCTGCAGGTTGTAGCCGTTGTGGCTGAGTTCTTCGCGTGCCTGTTGCAGCAGGCCGGCAAGCTGCTCCGGATCGGAGTAGGCGGAGCTCGGAATGCGTGCACGGCCCAGCAGGCGGGTGCCGGTGCGATCGACTACGGACAGGCTCAGGCCGCCGTCACTGCCTAGCTCGGACCAGGCAACGCACTGGTATGGCTGGAAGGCGCGCCCGGTGATCAGCAAAGCCTCGTTGAAACGGAGCGTAGCGTTCATGGGAGTCGGTCTCTCTCGTTCATGTCTGTGTGGAACATGGGTGGCGCTTCCCGGCTCCACCGTGTTCGGTCACGCTAACTGATGCTTTCGAAAGCGAAAAAGTCACGGCGTGGCGCGTTTGTGCAACAGGTTGTCGCTTTTTCGAAGGGTTTAGGCGTGCCGAAGCGGCTAGGCGCGGTGTTTTGTCGCAGATTTCCAGGAGCGCGGCCAGGCCGCCTTGCGCTCGCCGCCCGCGCCTGCACAGCCTAGAATGGCGGCCCACCTGTGGCAGCGGACCGCTTCGCATGGATATCGACCTCGCCCGTACCTTCCTGGAGATCGCCCGCAGCGGTAGTTTCGTCGCTGCCGCGGAACGCCTGCACCTGACCCAGACGGCCGTCACCGCGCGCATCCAGAACCTCGAAGGGCAACTCGGCTGCCGGCTGTTCGTGCGCAACCGCGCGGGCGCGCGCCTGACCGCCGACGGCGAACACTTCCTCGGCTACGCCAGCCAACTGGTGCAGACCTGGGATGCGGCGCGACGCGACCTGCCGCTGCCGGACGGCTTCCGCAACCTGCTCAACCTCGGTGGCGAGGTCAGCCTGTGCAATCCGTTGCTGCTGAACTGGATGCGGCGCCTGCGCGAGGCGATTCCCGGCCACGCCGTGCGGGTCGAGATCGGCCAGGGCGCCGACCTGCTCAAGCAACTGGAGCAGGGCGCGCTGGATGCCGCGCTGGTCTACCAGCCGGAATACTGGCCGGGGCTGCAGGTCGAGCAGTTGCTGGAGGAAAAGCTGGTGATGGTGCGTTCCGTGGTATCCGCGGAGCCCTATCTGTATGTCGACTGGGGCCCGGATTTCCGCAGCCAGCACGATGCCGCGCTGCCGGACCGGGCCAAGGCCGCGCTGGCCTGCAACCTCGGGCCGCTGGCCCTGCAGTACATCATGCAGAACGGCGGTAGCGGCTATTTCCGTACCCGGGTGGTGAGCAGCTACCTGGATGGCGGCACCCTGCAACGGGTCGAGCAGGCGCCGGAGTTCGCCTACCCGACCTACCTGGTGTACTCCCGCGAGCGCCTGTCGCCGACCCTGCGCCATGCGTTCCAGTTGCTGCGCGAAGTGGTCCGCGAGGACAGCGACTGGTCGCAGCGCTGGGACTACGTGATCTGATCGGCCTGGCCCAGGTGCTGCAGCCAGTTGCGGTAGAGCGCGGCGATCAGGTCGGTCTGGCTGACGATGCCGACCAGGTAGCCGGCTTCGTTGAGCACCGGCAGGCAGTGCAGGCCTTCGTCGGATAGCAGCGAGACCAGCTCGACGGCGTGGGTGTCGGCCTGTACGCAGACCACCGGGGTGGTCATGATCGTCTTCAGCTTGGTCCCGCGCAGGAAGCGCAGGCGCTTGAACGGGCTGCCGTCGGGGCGGAAGTGCTTGAGCAGGTCGCTCTGGGTGACGATGCCGGCCAGCCGCCGATGCTCGTCGAGCACCGGCAGGGCCTTCAGGCGGTGGTCCTGCAACTGCTTCCAGGCGTCGTCGATGAAGGTCTCGGTGCTGGCGGTCTGCACGTCGCGGGACATGATCCGTGCCGCGGTCAGCTCGCCCATGCGCCGGCGCAAGGCGTAGCGCTCGGTGTGGTGGATCAGTCGCTCGAGGTCGTCGCGGGTGATGTCGACGTATTCGCCGAAGTCTTGCAGCGCCTGGTCCAGGTCCCGGGCGGAGAAGTCCGTTCGCGCGCTCGGCGCCAGGTCGCGGGTGCCATGGAGATTGGCCCGCGGCGGCTGGTAGGGGCGCGGGTAGGGAGAGCGCATCAGGTTGTTGTAGAGCAGCGCGCAGCCGATCAGTACCAGGGTGGAGAGCAGGATCGGCCAGACCACGTCGATGCCGAGTTCGCTCAGGGACGGGTTGAGGGCCACGCTCAGGGCCAGCGCGCAGCTCGGCGGATGCAGGCAGCGCAGGGCGAACATCAGCAGCATGCCGAGGGCCATGCCGACCAGGGCCGGGGCCAGATCGTGTCCGAACCAGTAGGCGCTGAGACCGCCGGCCAGGGCGGCGACCAGGTTGCCGCCGAACATCGACCAGGGTTGCGCCAGGGGGCTGGAGGCGAGGGCGAACAGTAGTACGGCGGATGCGCCGAGCGGCGCTGCCAGGCGCAGCGCCAGTTCGCTGCCGAACAACGCCTGGCAGGCGAATACCGCGGCGAGCGCGCCGATGCAGGCACCGAGTCCGGCGCGCAGGCAGTCGCGCGGTCGAGCGTTCAGGGTCAGGGGGCGGAAGCCTTTCAGCCAGGTGCGTACGGCGGTGCTGGGGGAGTCGTTCATGGAACTCTTCGAAGCGAAAGAAAGGGGCCGTTGCCGGCCCCGCAAGGCACTTTCGTGCTGGAGGCATCCATCCCTGGATGATGGAGTCGGTTCAGGCGAGGAACGGCGGGCCGGCGGCCTCGCGGGATTCCTCGAGGGGGCGGACCACCTGCCGGCAGATCTTGCCGGTATCCCGGGCGACCCGGCGGGCGGCCTCGGGATCGTCGGCGAACGGCAGCAGGGCGGCCTGCTCGCGTTCCTCGCGGGTACTGCCGGCGAGGCTGAGCGCGAGGCCGAGCACCAGGGTGGAGAGGCACAGCAGGGACAACAGCATGTTCAGGCCCCCTGGCTGGCCGCCAGGACCGGCTGCCGCTGCTCCTGCGCGCTGCGCAGGGTCCGCCAGGTGTTGTAGGCCATCAGCAGCATGCCGCTGGCGAAGGTGGCGCCGCCGAGCAGGCGCACCACGTAGCCCGGATGGCTGGCCACCAGCGCCTCGACGAACGAGTAGGTGAGCGTGCCGTCCTCGTTGATCGCCCGCCACATCAGGCCCTGGGTGATGCCATTGACCCACATCGAGGCGATGTACAGCACGGTGCCGATGGTGGCCAGCCAGAAGTGCGCGTTGATCAGGCCGACGCTGTGCATCCGCTCGCGGCCCCAGAGTTTCGGGATCATGTGGTAGAGCGTGCCGATGGAGATCATCGCCACCCAGCCGAGGGCGCCGGCGTGGACATGGCCGATGGTCCAGTCGGTGTAGTGGGACAGCGAGTTGACCGTCTTGATCGCCATCATCGGGCCTTCGAAGGTGGACATGCCGTAGAACGCCAGGGACACCACCAGGAAGCGCAGGATCGGGTCGTCGCGCAACTTATGCCAGGCCCCGGAGAGGGTCATCATGCCGTTGATCATGCCGCCCCAGCTCGGTGCCAGGAGGATCAGCGACATCACCATGCCCAGCGACTGCGCCCAGTCCGGCAGCGCGGTGTAGTGCAGGTGGTGCGGACCGGCCCAGATGTAGATCGAGATGATCGCCCAGAAATGCACGATGGACAGGCGATAGGAGTAGATCGGTCGCCCGGCCTGCTTGGGCACGAAGTAGTACATCATGCCGAGGAAGCCGACCGAGAGGATGAAGCCGACCACACTGTGCCCGTACCACCACTGGATCATCGCGTCGGTGGCGCCGGAATAGGCCGAGTAGGACTTGCCCAGGCTCACCGGCAGCAATGCGTGGTTCACGATATGGACCATCGCGGTGACGATGATGAAGGCGCCGTAGAACCAGTTGCCGACGTAGATGTGCTTCACCTTGCGGCGGGCGATGGTGCCGAAGAACAGGTAGGCATAGACCACCCAGACGATGGCCATCCACAGCGCCAGTGGCCATTCCATCTCGGCGTATTCCTTGGAGGTGGTGTAGCCCAGCGGGTAGCTGACGATCATCCCCACGATCGCCGCCTGCCAGCCCCAGAACACGAAGCGCGCCAGGACGTCGGAAATCAGCCGCACGCCGCTGGTGCGCTGCACCACGTAGAAGGAGGTGGCGAACAACGCGCTGCCGCCGAAGGCGAAGATCACCAGGCTGGTGTGGATCGGGCGGATGCGGCCGAAGCTGGTCCAGGGCAGGTCGAGGTTGAGCGCCGGCCAGACCAGCTGGGCGGCGATGAACACCCCCAGGCCCATGCCGAGGATGCCCCAGACCAGGGTCATCAGGGTGAACTGGCGGACGACGTCGTAGTTGTAGCCGTCCGGATCTTTTCTGCTATCCGTATCGTTCATGGTCGCTGGCACGCCGGGCCCCGGGGTCCGGCCGGCTGGCGAGCAGGCGCGACCCTCGGGTCCTCGTTGGGTTATCGGTATTTTTCTGGGTATCCCGTTGCCGGGTCGATGGAGTGCGGAGGTCGGATCTTCGTCTGGAAGGCTCGGAACAGACGGCTCATGGCACTGGTGGACATTCTAGGAGGGGAGCTTTATTCGTCTCCAACGAATAATGTTGCTATTACAGTGCAAAATTATTGAATTGAAACGGAGGGGGACTTCTGGGGCAGGGCGCACAACCGCTTCGTGGGATGTGCGCCAGGGCGGCTATCCGCCCTCCGCGATGGTGCTGCCGGCGATGGCAGGCTCAGCCAGTCTTTTTCTTCTTCGGCAGCAGGCGCTTGACCAGCAGCACCCCCGCCAGCACCACGGCGCCGGCGACGATGCCGAACAGGAAGTTCAGCAGGGTCGGGGTGATCGCCGCCAGCAACGGGCCCAGCGTGGCGATGCCGGCGACGCTCTGCGCGGCCTGTTCGATGGCGTGGTGGACCACCGGGATACCGTGGGTGAGGATGCCGCCGCCGACCATGAACATCGCCGCCATGCCGACCACCGACAGGCCTTTCATCAGGTACGGCGCGGTGCGCAGGATGGCGCCGCCGAGCCCTTGGGCGAAGCCGCTGTCGCGCTTGGACAGATAGAGGCCGGCGTCGTCCAGCTTGACGATGCCGGCGACCAGGCCGTAGACGCCGATGGTCATCACCAGGGCGATGCCGACCAGCACCAGCACCTGGGTGGTGAAGCTGGATTCGGCGACGGTACCGAGGGTGATGGCGATGATTTCCGCGGAGAGGATGAAGTCGGTACGGATCGCGCCGCCGATCTTCTGCTTTTCCAGGGCGGCCACGTCGACATTGGCCGCCAGCGCTGCCTCGTCGGCGTGCTCGTCGTCATGGGGCAGGTATTTGTGGGCGATCTTCTCGAAGCCCTCGAAGCACAGGTAGGCGCCGCCGAGCATCAGCAGCGGGATCACCGCCCAGGGCGCGAAGGCGCTGATCAGCAGGGCGGCGGGGACGAGGATCGCCTTGTTCCGCAGCGAGCCCTTGGCTACCGCCCAGACCACCGGCAGTTCGCGGTCGGCGTTGACCCCGGTGACCTGCTGGGCGTTCAGCGCCAGGTCGTCGCCGAGAACGCCGGCGGTCTTCTTCGCGGCGACCTTGGTCATCAGCGAGACGTCGTCGAGCACCGCGGCAATATCGTCGAGGAGGGTGAGGAGGCTGGCTCCGGCCATGTTTGGGTTTCCTTACTGGTAGGGGGCGCGAGACGCCTATTTGACAATGGAACGGTGTCAGCGAACAGAGAACCTTCGATTCCTGGGATAGGCGACCCCCTGAGATGGTTCCGAAGCCGCCCTGTGGGCGGCTAGAATACGCGGCTGTCCGCCTCTGCTGAAACAGGTCGTTACGGAATGAGCTTTTCCCTGCTCCGCCTGGTGGGATTCATCCTCGGGCTTTTCCTGGTCACCCTGGCGGCCAGCATGCTGATCCCGATGCTGACGCTGGCGCTCTTCCAGCGCTACGACGATTTCGACGCCTTCCTCTGGTCGAGCCTGCTCACCGCGGCTGCCGGCCTCGCGCTGGTCTTGCCGGGACGGCCGGCTCACGTGCATTTTCGTGCCCGGCACATGTATTTCCTGACCACCGCCAGTTGGGTGGTGGTCTGCGCCTTCGCCGCGCTGCCGATGGTGATGGCTCGGCACATCAGCTACACCGATGCGTTCTTCGAGACCATGTCGGGCATCACCACCACCGGCTCCACCGTGTTCAGCGGGCTGGACCAGATGTCGCCGGGCATCCTCATCTGGCGCTCGTTGTTGCACTGGCTCGGCGGCATCGGTTTCATCGGCATGGCGGTGGCGATCCTGCCGCTGCTGCGTGTCGGCGGCATGCGCCTGTTCCAGACCGAATCCTCCGACTGGGGCGAGAAGGTGATGCCACGCTCGCACATGGCGGCCAAGTACATCCTCGGCGTCTACGTCGCGCTTACGCTGCTGGGCGTGCTGTGCTTCTGGTGGGCGGGCATGACCCCCTTCGAGGCGTTCAACCATTCGATGGCCGCCATCTCCACGGGCGGCTTCTCCACCTCCGACGCTTCCCTCGCGCACTGGCCGCAACCGGCGGTGCACTGGGTCGCCGTGTTGTTCATGATCCTCGGCAGCCTGCCGTTCACCCTCTATGTCGCGACCCTGCGCGGCCATCGCCTGGCCTTGCTCAAGGACCACCAGGTGCATGGCTTCATCGGCTTCCTGGCGGTGACCTGGCTGGTTTTCGCCTTCTGGCTCTGGCTGAATTCCGATTACGGCTGGTGGGATGCGCTGCGCCTGGTGGCGGTCAATGTGACGTCGGTGGTGACCACCACCGGTTTCGCCCTGACCGACTACACCACCTGGGGAACCTTCGCGGTCATGCTGTTCTTCTACCTCACCTTCGTCGGCGGTTGCTCGGGCTCCACCGCCGGCGGGTTGAAGATCTTCCGCTTCCAGGTGGCCTTCGTGTTGCTCAGGGCCAACCTGCAGAACCTCGTGCATCCGCGGGCGACCATCCGGCAAAGCTACAACGGCCATCCGCTGGACGAGGAAATCGTCCGCTCGCTGATCACCTTTTCCTTCTTCTTCACCATCACCATCGGCGTGATCGCACTGGGGTTGACCATGCTCGGCCTCGACTGGGTCTCCGCGTTCACCGGTGCCGCGACCGCCGTGTGCAACGTCGGGCCCGGGCTCGGGCCGATTATCGGACCGGCGGGAAACTTTTCCAGCCTGCCGGACATGGCCAAGTGGCTGCTGACCCTCGGCATGCTGCTTGGTCGGCTGGAGATTCTCACCGTACTGGTGCTGTGCACCCGCGCGTTCTGGCGCTTCTGATCAGCCTTCGCGAGACAGGCTGGCGAGGGCCAGGCGGGCGATGGCCAGCTCGGCGTCGGTCTCCTCGCGGCTGCCGTCCTCGTCGAACCAGGCCGCCGAGAGTCCGGTCCAGGCCAGGATCCACAGCAGCAGGCGGCGGCGTTGCAGGCCGCTGGCGGCGACGACGATCTCCAGCTGGCGCTCGAAACGGCCGGGCGCCTGGGCGGTCTTCGCGTCGGGATTGGTGAACAGGTTGGCGTAGTCGTAGCCGCGCTCGCCGTAGAGCCGCTTGGGGTCGATGACTTGCCAGCCGCGCTCGCCGAAGTCGAGCACATTGCCGTGGTGGATGTCGCCATGCAGCGGGCGCTGTTCGCGAGCGGTCTCCAGCAGGTAGCGGGCGGCGTTCGTGCAGTCGACGTAGAGCCCGCCGTAGCGGCGCTCGGCGGCATACAGCGAGTCGAACCAGCGCTCCAGCGGGGTCAGTTCCGGCAACGGACCCGGGCGCGGGGCATGGATGCGTTCGATGGCCTGGCAGAGGATACGCGTAGCCTCGTCGTCGTCGCCGCGCTTGACCATCTCCAGCAGCGAGCGCCCGCCGGTGGCACGCTCCATCAGCAGCGCCTGGTGGTCGTAGGCCAGCACCCTGGCCGCGCCCTGGCCGTCCCACCAGTTGAGCAGTACGTGGCCGAAACGCTCTTCCTCGGCACTGGATATCTTCAGCATCGCCGCTGCGCCGCGATGGCGCACCGGCAGCAGGCGGCTGCTGTGGGTGGCGAAGGGCTCGCCGTCGGGTTGCAACGCCCAGCGCTCGAGGTAGGGCGAGAAGTCGAGGGATTCGTTCACGGTCGGTCTCAGGCGCCCAGGCGCTGCTGGATGAAGTCGAGGAAGCACTGGATGCGCAGCGCCAGTTGCGAGTTGCGGTAGTAGACGGCGTGGATCGGTTGCCGGTATTCGCTCATCTGTTCGGCGAACAGCGGCACCAGGCGCCCGTCCTGGATATCGCGGTCGGTCATGAAGCTGGCCAGGCAGGCGATGCCCTGGTGGCTCAGGGTCAGTTGGCGGAGGGTCTCGCCGCTGGAGGCAGAGATATCCGGCTGGATCTCCAGGCGATCGCCGTCGGCGTGCACCACCGGCCAGCGGTTGAGGTGCTCGGGCTGGGTGAAGCCGAGCAGGGTGTGCCCTCGCAGCCCCTCGATGCTCGTCGGCATGCCGTGGCGGGCCAGGTACTCCGGGCTGGCGAGGATGTGCAGGCGGCTGGCGCCCAGCGGCCGCGCGTGCAGGGTGGAGTCGCTGAGCGCGCCGATGCGGATCGCCACGTCGGTGCGTTGCTCCAACAGGTCGATGATCAGGTCGTTGGTGTTGAGTTCGAGCTGGATGTTCGGGTACAGCCGGCGGAACTCGCCGATGTGCGGCACCACCGCGTGCAGCATGAAGGGCGAGGCGGCGTTGATCCGCAGGCGCCCGGCGGGGCTCTGCCGGCGCAGGGCCAGGCGTTCCTCGAGCGCCTCCATCTGCTGCAGGATCTGCCGTGCCTGGTCGAGGAAGTAGCGGCCTTCCTCGGTCAGCTCCATGCGCCGGGTAGTGCGGTTGAGCAGGGTGGTGCCGAGCTTGTGCTCGAGGCGCGAGAGGGTCCGGCTGACGGCCGAGGCGGTCAGTCCCATCTGTTCCGCGGCGGCGCTGATGGAACCGCTGTCGACTACACTGACGAAGCTTTGCAGTTCATCGGAGTTGGCTTTCATTCGTGACTCCAGGGCAATCATTGCCGAAGCATAGCGATGTTTTCGGCAAGGACTGAAGAGGCACGCGTGCCCGCAGGAGGTTTTCATGCCCGGCCACCGCATCACCCTCACCGGAGAAAAGCAGACGCTCCTGATCACCCTCTACGCCAAGGCGCTGGATAGCCGCCTGGACGATTCCATCCTCCATGACCGTTTCGCCGAGGAGGCGGTGCGGCAGATCGACTTCGACTTCTCCAGGGTCGCCCTCGGCAAGGGCAACGAACGGGCCCTGGCCATGCGCTCGCATTACTTCGACCAGGCCTGCCGCGACTTCCTCGGCCGCCATCCCGAGGGGCAGGTGCTCAACCTCGGTTGCGGCCTGGACAGCCGTATCTACCGGGTCGATCCGCCGGCCGAGCTGCCCTGGTTCGACCTCGACTACCCGGAGGTCATGGACCTGCGCGAGCGACTCTACCCGCCGCGCGCCGGCGCCTATCGGGCGCTGCGCCACTCGGTGGACGACGACGGCTGGTTGGAACGGGTGCCGCGCGAGCGGCCCTCCCTGGTCCTGGCCGAGGGGCTGATGCCTTATCTGCGGGAGTCCCAGGTGCGACGCCTGGTGGAGCGCCTGGTCGACCACCTGGGTAGCGGCGAGCTGCTGTTCGACGGCTACGGCCGCCTCGGCATCATGCTGCTGCGCCTGTATCCGCCGCTGCGCGAGACCGGGGCGCAGGTGCACTGGAGCATCGACGACCCGCGCGAACTCGAGCAGTGGCATCCGGCCCTGCGCTTCATCGAGGAGGTCACCGACTACGACCCGCAGGACGTTGCCAAGCTGCCGCAGTCGTCGCGGCTGATGCTGCCGATCTACAACGGCTTCGCCTTCCTGCGGCGGATGGGCCGGCTGATCCGCTACCGTTGGCCCAGGGTCTAGGCGCCGCAGGCGAGGCCGGGGTCAGGCGAGCACCGCCACCGACTTGATCTGCGCCCACAACAGCTGGCCGGGTCGTAGTTGCAGCTGGTCCCGCGAGTAACGGGTGATCCGCGCCAGCAGCGGATTGCCGCCGGCATCCAGGCGCACCAGTACGTGGGCCGCGGTGTCGGTATCGACCAATTCCAGGACCCGTACCGGCAGGCGGTTGAGGATGCTGCTCTGGGCGTCGTCGCGCAGGTTCAGGCTGACGTCACGCGCCTGTACCTTGAAGCGCAGGCGCTTGCCGGGGGCCAGCGGGGCGTGGGCGACGCGCATTTGCAGCGCGCTGCCGGGCAGGACCAGGGTCAGCAGGCCGTAGGCCGGGTCGTGGTCGCTGACCGTGCCTTCGATCACCACCCCGGCATCGTCGTCCAGCGCCAGCGGCAGGTCGACTCGCGCCAGGGTTTCGCCGATCGGCCCGCTGGCGCGGACCTTGCCGTTCTCCAGCAGCACCAGGTGATCGGCCAGGCGCGCCACTTCGTCTGGCGAGTGGCTGACATAGAGCACCGGGATGTCCAGTTCCTCATGCAGGCGCTCGAGATAGGGCAGGATCTCGCCCTTGCGCTTCAGGTCGAGGGATGCCAGAGGCTCGTCCATCAGCAGCAGGCGCGGGCTGGTGAGCAGGGCCCGGGCGATGCCGACGCGTTGCTGCTCGCCGCCGGAGAGGCGTTCCGGCATGCGTTCCAGCAAGTGCTCGATGCCCAGCAGGGCGCAGGCCTGTTCCAGCTCGACGCGGCGTTCGGCGGCGGCGATGCGCTTGAGGCCGAAGGCCAGGTTGCGCCGCACCGTCAGGTGGCGGAACAGGTTGGCATCCTGGAACACGTAGCCGAGGGCACGCCGGTGGGGTGCGACGAAGAGGTTGCGGCGGCTGTCCTGCCAGGTCTCGCCGTTGATCGTCACCTCGCCCTCGGCGGCCTTTTCCAGGCCGGCGATACAGCGCAGGCAGGTGCTCTTGCCGGAGCCTGAATGGCCGAACAGGGCGGTCACGCCACGACCGGGAAGAGCCAGGTCGATGTCCAGTTCGAAGCCGGGGTAGGCGCGGCGGAAGCGCAGGCGCAGGCCGTCCATCTCAGGCCCAGCCCGGCCGGCGGCGCCGGCCCGAATAGAGGGCGAGGAGGACGACGAAGGAGAACGCCACCATGCCGCCGGCCAGCCAGTGGGCCTGGGCGTATTCCATGGCTTCGACGTGATCGAATATCTGCACCGAGACCACGCGGGTTTTCTCCGGGATGTTGCCGCCGATCATCAGCACCACGCCGAACTCGCCGACGGTATGGGCGAAGCCGAGGATCGCGGCGGTGACGAAACCCGGCCGGGCCAGCGGCAGGACCACGCTGAAGAAACGGTCGACGGGGCTCGCGCGCAGGGTCGCGGCAGCCTCCAGCGGTTTTTCGCCGATCGCCTCGAAGGCGTTCTGCAACGGTTGCACGACGAAGGGCAGCGAGTAGAACACCGAGCCGACCACCAGGCCGGCGAAGGTGAAGGGCAGGGTGCCGAGACCGAGGCTCTGGGTGAGCTGGCCGATGAAACCGTTGGGACCCATGCTGACCAGCAGGTAGAAGCCGATCACCGTCGGCGGCAGCACCAGCGGCAGGGCCACCACCGCGCCGACCGGCCCCTTCAGCCAGGAGCGGGTGCGCGCCAGCCACCAGGCGATGGGCGTGCCGATCAGCAGCAGGAGGAGGGTGGTGAGCGAAGCCAGCTCGATGGTCAGCCAGATGGCCGCCAGGTCCGTACTGTCGAGTGGCAACGCCATGCAGGTCCCGCCTTAGAGTTCGTAGCCGTAGGACTTGATCAGCGCGGCGGCCTTGGCGCCCTTCAGGTAGTCGACCAGGGCCTTGGCGGCGGCGTTGTCCTTGCCCTTGTTGAGGATGACCGCGTCCTGGCGGATCGGGTCGTGCAGCTCGGCGGGAACGATCCAGGCCGAGCCGGTTGCGACTTTACCATCCTTGTAGATCTGCGACAGGGCGACGAAGCCCAGTTCGGCGTTGCCGCTGGAAACGAACTGGTAGGCCTGGCTGATGTTCTGGCCTTCCACCAGCTTCGGCCCGAGCGTGGCGGCGAGGCCGAGCTTGTCCATCGCCTGGGTGGCGGCGAGGCCGTAGGGCGC
The DNA here is from genome assembly GCF_058680555.1 of Pseudomonas sp. YA1. NCBI lineage: Bacteria > Pseudomonadati > Pseudomonadota > Gammaproteobacteria > Pseudomonadales > Pseudomonadaceae > Pseudomonas > Pseudomonas sp. YA1. Next base: position 50,586 of record NZ_JBZWBG010000010.1, on the reverse strand, counting down.
GGTCTTCGGGTTGGCGATGGACAGGTGCCTGAAGCTGCCACTCTTCAGCACCTCACCCTTGGCGTCGACGTAGCCGGCCTTGGGCGACCAGAGTGCCAGGGTGCCGATGGCATAGGTGAAGCGCGAGCCGGGCACGATCTCGCCTTCCTGCTCCAGTTTCGCCGGAGTGCTGTCGTCGGCGGAGAGGAAAACCTGGAACGGCGCGCCGTTCTTGATCTGCGTATAGAACTGGCCGGTGGCGCCGTAGGCGGCGACCAGCCTGTGCCCGGTGTCTTTCTCGAATTCCTTGGCGATGACCTGGATCGGCGCGGTGAAGTTGGCCGCGACGGCGACCTGCACCTCGTCGGCGCTGGCGGCCAGGGATACGGCGCTGGCGAGGAGGGCGAGCAACAGCTGGGGCAGGCGGGTGGTCATGGAGTGCTCCTGTGGGGGGCGAACGAAGTTGGCGGACGGGGCTGGCGCAAGCTTAGGGGTTCGCTATGGCTTTTGGAATATAGCGCTACGCGGAAATTGATCTGGCGCAAGTCGCTCAGCCGGCCAGCGCGCGGAAACGCCGACGCGGCGCGGCCTCGCCGGGGAGTGCCAGGCAGCCGGCGCAGACCAGGCGGACGATGTTTTCCGCCGCCTGCCGGTAGTCGCTCGCGTCCAGCCCGGCCTGGCCGGTGAGGCGCGCCAGTTGCCAGCCGCCGAGGGCATAGGACTCGGTCATCGCCCACAGGTTGAGCAGCAGGTGATACGGGTCCAGCGGCGCCAGCAGGCCTTCGTCGATCCACTGGCGGATGCGCTCGGCGTTGCGTTCCGCCTGGGCGTCGAGGCGTTCCAGCAGCGTCGCCGGCATGCGCGGCGCGCCGCGCATGATCTCGCAGGAGAAGACCCTGGCCGCGTGCGGCCGCTCGGCGCCGATGCGCATCTTGTTGTCGACGTAGGCGCGTAGCGCCTCGGCGGGCGGCTGGTCGCCGGCGAATGGCCGGGAGGCTTCCAGCAGAGGCTCGACGATGCTGTCCAGCACCGCCTCGTAGAGTTGCGCCTTGGAGCGGTAGTAATAGAGCACGTTGGCCTTCGCCACGCCGGCGCGCTCGGCGACGTCGCTGAGCCGGGCGGCGCTGAAGCCGCAGTCGGCGAAGACTTCGCAGGCGGCGTCGAGGATCAGTTGCAGGTTGCGTTGGCGGATCTTCTTCATCGGGACCGATACGGGGCAGGTTTCGTTGTTTATATTTTTATATAACGAACGCCTTGTGCCTGGATAGTCGTCGCCAGGCCGGCGACGCTTGATCGGATGCGCATTGCCAAGCCGTGGGGGCGCTGGTATCTGTATGCATGAACAGTACCAGGCTCCGCTTCCCGTGAATTCCCCAGCGCTTCCCGAACCTTTCTACTACCTGCACAACTTCCGCGCGGTGCTCGCCTGGATCGGCGAACGCTATGCCGATCTGCTCGACGATCAGGAACGTGCCTTCATCGCCGCGTTCGCCGAATTGCCCGAGGCCAGCCAGGCCCTGCTGGTGCGCATGGTGATGCGCAAGGGCACGCTGTTCCGCGAAGGCAAGCTGGCCTATGCCGAGATCGGCGACACGCGCGCCGCCGTGCAACCGCTGTTGGCACTGGGCTGGGTGGACGCGCAGCCGGCCCTGGAACTGGCGCAACTGTTCGGCTTGCTGAAGAAGGATGAGTTGTCGCAGCTGTTCAGGGACCATCTCGGGCGCGCGAACCTGCGCAAGGATGCGCTGCTGGAACGGCTCCAGCCGTTGTTCCCCGAGGCGCGGCGGCTCGCCGAGTGGCAGGCCGACTTCGCCGAACCGGTCTACGAGTTGCGCTGCATGGCGCTCTGCGACCGCTTGCGGTTGATGTATTTCGGCAACCTGTGGCAGGACTGGTCGGAGTTCGTCCTTGCCGACCTGGGTATCTATCGTTACGAAAGCGTCGAGTTTTCCGCCGATTCCCGCGGCTTTCGCCTGCGCGCCGACGTCGACGCCTATCTCCACCTGTTCGACTGCCGCCAGCGCTTCGACCTCGGCGAGCCGCTGGAGGAACTGCTCGCCGGCCTGCCGGGCGAACCCTACGCCAATCCCTGGCTGGAAGGGCGGCGGGTCAAGCTGCTGTTCCAGTTCGCCCAGCACTGCGAAAAGCAGCGGGATTTCGACCTGGCCCAGCGGCTCTATCGCCAATCCAGCCACCCCGGCGCGCGCCTGCGGGCGATTCGTAGCCTGGAACGCGGCGAGCGCTTCGCCGAAGCCCATGCATTGGCGCGGGAGGCCAGCTGTGCGCCGGAAAGCGACGCCGAACGCCAGGGCCTGGCCCGATTGCTGCCGCGCCTGCAAGGCAAGCTCGGCCTGCCGCGACAGGCGCGGGCGGCGGCTCCGGAAATCGACCGCCTGGACCTGTGCCTGGCGTTCCCGAGCGAACCCTGTAGCGTCGAGGGGGCGGTCCGCGAGCACCTGGAAGAGCCCGGTTGCGCGGTGCACTACGTCGAGAACGGCCTGATCAATTCGCTGTTCGGGCTGCTCTGCTGGGAGGCGATCTTCGCCGCCATTCCCGGGGCGTTCTTCCATCCTTTCCACAGCGCGCCGGCGGACCTGCACAGCGCCGACTTCCGCCATCGCCGCGCCGCCCTGTTCGAGGCCTGCCTGGGGCGGCTGGAGGACGGCAGCTACCGCGACGCGATCCGCTGTCGCTACCGCGACAAGTTCGGCCTGCAGTCGCCCTTCGTCTACTGGGAGCTGCTTGGCGAGGAACTGCTCGAACAGGCGCTCGATTGCCTGCCGGCGGCCCACCTGCGCGCCTGGTTCGAACGCCTGCTGGAGGATATCCCGGGCAACCGCGCCGGCCTGCCGGACCTGATCCAGTTCTGGCCGGCGCAGCGTCGCTACCGGATGGTCGAGGTCAAGGGACCGGGCGACCGCCTGCAGGACAACCAGTTGCGCTGGCTGCAATTCTGCCGCGAGCGGGAGATGCCGGTGGCGGTCTGCTACGTGCGCTGGCATGTCGATGACTGAGCAGGGCGGCGAGGCGCTGTACCAGGTGGCGGTGCGCGCGCTTTGCGAGTTCAGCGCCAAGCGCGGCGACCTCGACCTGCGCTTCACCCCGTCGCCCAGCGCCCTGGAAGGCATCGCCGGACATACCCTGGTGACCTCCCGGCGCCCCGCTCACTACCAGCGCGAGGTGGCGCTGGACGGACGCTACCGTCACTTGCAGGTGCGCGGCCGGGCGGATGGCTACGACCCGCAGGCGAACTGCCTGGAGGAAATCAAGACCCACCGCGGCGACCTCGCCCTGCAACCGGCCAACCACCGGCACCTGCACTGGGCCCAGGCCAAGGTCTACGGCTGGCTGCTCTGCGCCGAACGGAAGCTGGAGGAAGTCGAACTGGCGCTGGTCTACCTGGAGGTCGGCAGCCAGAAGGAGACCCGCTTCGTCGAGCGGGTGCGGGCCGACGAGCTGCGGCTGTTCTTCGAGAGCCAGTGCCAGGCGTTTCTCGCCTGGGCCGAGCAGGAACTGGCGCACCGCCAGCGGCGCGACCGCGAACTGGCCGCGTTACGCTTTCCCCACGCCGAATTCCGCCACGGCCAGCGGCAACTGGCGGAGGCGGTGTACAAGGCCGCCTCCGCCGGTTGTTGCCTGATGGCCCAGGCGCCGACCGGGATCGGCAAGACCATCGGCACGCTGTTCCCGCAACTCAAGGCGATGCCCGGGCAGCGCCTGGACCGGCTGTTCTTCCTGGCCGCCAAGACCCCGGGCCGGGCCCTCGCGCTGCATGCCCTGCGCAGCCTGGAAGGGGAAACTGGCGGACTGCCGGTGCGGGTGCTGGAACTGGTGGCGCGGGACAAGGCCTGCGAGCATCCGGACAAGGCCTGCCACGGCGAGTCCTGTCCCCTGGCCCAGGGCTTCTACGAACGCCTGCCGGCGGCCCGCGCCGCCGCCGTGGAGGCGCGCTGGCTGGACCAGGCGCGGTTGCGCGAGGTGGCGCTGGCGCACCGGGTCTGTCCCTACTACCTGGGCCAGGAACTGGCGCGCTGGTGCGACCTGGCGGTGGGCGACTACAACTACTACTTCGACCTCGGCGCCATGCTCCATGGCCTGGCCCAGGTCAACCAGTGGCGGGTGGCGGTACTGGTGGACGAGGCGCACAACCTGGTGGAGCGCGGCCGGCGGATGTATTCCGCCGAACTCGACCAGGGCGATTTCCTCGGTGTGCGCAAGACCGCCCCGGAGGTCCTGCGGAAACCGCTGGAGCGTATCCAGCGTGCCTGGAACGAACTGGGCAAGACCCAGGCGGACGACTACCAGGCCTACGACGAGCCACCGCAGAAGCTGCTCCTGGCCTTGCAGAACGCGGTGGCGGCGATCAACGACCTGCTCGCCGAGCAACCGCAGGCGCTGGAGCCGGCGTTGCAGGAGTTCTACTTCGCGATCCTGCAGTTCGGCCGTCTCGCCGAGCTGTTCGGCGAGCATTCGCTGTTCGACATCGAGAAGCGCCCAGGCCGCAACGGCCGCAGCCTGGCCCGGCTGTGCCTGCGCAACGTGGTGCCGGCGGCGTTTCTCGCCGAGCGCTTCGCCGCCAGCCGCTCCACCGTGCTGTTCTCCGCTACCCTCGGGCCGCGCGACTATTACGCCGACCTGCTCGGCCTGCCGGCGGGCACGCCCTGGCTGGAAGTGGACTCGCCATTCAGCGCCGAGCAACTGGAGGTGCACATACAGCGTCGGGTTTCCACGCGCTATGCGCAGCGCCAGGCCTCCCTGGCGCCCATCGCAGCGATTCTCGGCGAGCAGTTTCGCCAGCGGCCGGGCAACTACCTGGCCTTCTTCAGCAGCTTCGATTACTTGCAGCAGGCGCTGGACGTCTTCCGCCAGGCATACCCGTGGATGCCGTGCTGGAGCCAGACACGACGGATGGACGAGGCGGAGCGCCGGGCCTTCCTCGAACGCTTCGTCGCGGGCGGCGAGGGCATCGGCTTCGCCGTGCTCGGCGGTGCCTTCGGCGAAGGCATCGACCTGCCTGGAGAGCGCCTGATCGGCGCCTTCATCGCCACCCTCGGGTTGCCCCAGGTGAATCCGGTGAACGAGCAGATCCGCCTGCGCATGCAGCGCCTGTTCGGTGACGGCTACGACTACACCTACCTGTATCCGGGACTGCAGAAGGTGGTCCAGGCCGCCGGGAGGGTGATCCGCAGCCGCAGCGATCGCGGCGTGGTGCACCTGATCGACGACCGTTTCGCCCAGGCCAGGGTGCGCCGGTTGCTACCGGGCTGGTGGCAACTGCGTTGACCGGTGGCGATACGCCGGCAGGTGCTGCCGGACAGCCGGGCAGCCATGTATAATCGCGTCCCCACGATTTCCCCCGATCCGGATACGCCATGGCTTCCGCTCCCGACGCTCTTCCCCAGGCCCTTTCCTCCGACGACGCTCCGGCCCAGGCCGCGCCGAGCGACGCCAGCGCGTTGCTGAAGGCCGCCCTGGCGAAGAAGAACCAGGCCCAGCTCTATCCGCAGCGGAAGATCCACGACAAGGGCCAGCGTCCCGGCATGGCGCCGCGCGGTACCCGTCGTTCGATGGGCAAGCGCTGAGGCCTTTCCCGCGCCTGGCGTTTTGTGGGCCAGTTCCCGCCACGAAGGATCAAAGCGGGCAGCCTTAACAGTTTTGCCCTTTCGCGGCCGTAGGCCGCAGCCCCATCCCTTATGCTCGCCGCCCCTGGGCGAGCCGCGTCGATGCAGCGCGCCCGTTTGCCGGAATCCGCCTGCTGCATGTCGCGTCACCTTCCATCGTCTTTCGTTTCCCTGCGCAGCCTGGCCGGGCATGCGCCCGCTGTGCTTTGCGTGCTGCTGCTGGCGTTGCTCAGCGCCAGCCTGGCCAGCCAGACGCGCTCGCTGCGCCGCGAGCTGGCGGAATTGCCCGCCGCAGCGGCCCCGGCGCCGCCAGCCAACCCTTCAGCGGCCCCGCGCGCGGCGTTAGCCGGCTTGTTCGGTGGCGCTCCGTCGCCGCGCGGCGCGACGGCGGGCGAGCGTCTGCAATTGCGCCTGCTGGCCTGCTTCCTGGCGCGTCGCGAGGACCGCTCGGCGGCGCTGATCGCGGTGGCCGGGCGCTCGCAGCGCTTCCTGCCGGGCGCCGAAGTGCGCCCCGGCACCGTGCTGCTGGCGGTTCATCGCGACCATGTGGTGCTGCGCGACCAGGGTTATGAAGAACGTCTGTATTTCCCCAAAGCCGAAGGGGCAGAAACCACCCATGCCACGTTGTAGTACCCGTTCCGCCCAGCGCCTGTCTCCGCTGTTCCTGGTCCTGTCGCTGGCCGTCCTCGGCCTGGCGCCGCCGGTCCATCCGGCACCTGCCGCGACTGCCGCCGCGCAAGAGGAAGAGCAGTGGACGATCAACATGAAGGATGCCGAGATCGGCGACTTCATCGAGCAGGTATCGAGCATCAGCGGCCAGACCTTCGTCGTCGATCCGCGGGTGAAGGGACGGGTGACGGTGGTATCCCAGGCGCGGCTCAGCCTGGCGGAGGTCTACCAACTGTTCCTTTCGGTGCTCGCCACCCATGGCTACGCGGTGCTGCCGCAGGGCGACCAGGCGCGTATCGTGCCGAACATGGAGGCACGCCAGGACGCCGCGCAGAAGACCGTCCGCGATGGGCCGGGCAGCCTGGAGACGCGGGTGGTCCAGGCGCAGCAGACCTCGGTGGCGGAACTGATCCCGATGATCCGGCCGCTGGTCCCGGCCCATGGCCATCTGGCCGCCGTGCCGTCGGCCAACGCGCTGATCGTCAGCGACCGCCGCGCCAACATCGAGCGCATCGAGGCGATCGTGCGCAGCCTCGACCGGGCCGGCGACCATGACTACAGCATCTACGACATGCGCCATGCCTGGGTCGCGGAAATCGCCGAGGTGCTCGATCGCAGCGTCACCCCGGCCGCCGGGAAGAGCGCCGCCACCGTCCAGGTCCTCGCCGACAGCCGCAGCAACCGCCTGGTCCTGCTCGGGCCGCCGCAGGCGCGAGCGCGCTTGCTGAGGCTGGCGCAGTCGCTCGACGTCCCCTCGTCGCGGTCGGCGAACAGCCGGGTGATCCGCCTGCGTCATGGCGACGCCAAGACCCTCGCCGCCACTCTCGGGGAGATCGGCGAATCGCTGCACGGCGAGCAGGGCCAGGATGGCCGGGGGCGTGGCAAGCGCGGCCTGCTGGTGCGCGCCGACGAATCGCTGAATGCCCTGGTGATCCTCGCCGACCCGGAGGATGTCGGTCTGCTCGAGGACATCGTCCGCCAGCTCGACGTGCCGCGTGCGCAACTGTTGGTGGAGGCGGCGATCGTCGAGCTGTCCGGCGAGATCGGCGACGCCCTCGGGGTGCAATGGGCGCTGCGTAGCGGGCATGTCGCCGGCGGCGCTGGCTTCGCCGACAGCGGGTTGTCCATCGGCACCCTGCTAGGCGCGTTGCAGGCCGGCAAGCCGCCGGCAGAGCTGCCCGACGGTGCGATAGTCGGCCTCGGCAGTCGCGATTTCGGCGCACTGGTCACCGCGCTGAGCCGCAATAGCCGCAGCAACCTGCTGTCGACGCCGAGCCTGCTGACCCTGGACAACCAGAAGGCGGAAATCCTGGTCGGCCAGAACGTGCCGTTCCAGACCGGCAGCTACACCACCAGCGCCAGCGGTTCGAGCAATCCGTTCACCACTGTCGAGCGCAAGGATATCGGGGTGACCCTCAAGGTCACGCCGCACATCGGCGAGGACCGCATGCTGCGCCTGGAGATCGAGCAGGAAATATCCTCCATCGCGCCAACCGCCACCCTGGCGGCGAAGGCGGTGGACCTGGTGACCAACAAGCGCTCGATCAAGAGCACCGTACTGGCCGACGACGGCCAGGTCATCGTCCTCGGCGGACTGATCCAGGACGACCTGCTGCGCAGCGATTCGCGGGTACCGCTGCTGGGCGACATCCCCGGTGTCGGCCGGCTGTTCCGCTCGTCCCGCGAGACCCGGGTGAAGCGCAACCTGATGGTCTTCCTGCGACCGAGCATCGTCCGCGATGCCGCCGGCCTGGAGCGCATCAGCCATGGCCGTTACCGTTCCATCCAGTTGCTGCGCGGTGCTGCCGGCGAACCGGTACGCCCGCTGTTCGAGGATGCCGGCGCCATCGACCTGCGTCCCGCCGCCCAGGTCGCACCGGCACCTATTGGCTCGCCGCGCAGCTATCCGGCTCCAGCCCCGGTGCTGATGGAGAAGCCGCGCCTGGCGGACCCGGCGTCCCTGGGCGACGGTCGCGGCGGCGAGGTGCTGGAGGTTCGCCAGGGCACGCACGCGGCGCAGCCGCCGTCACCCCAGCGCTACGCCGTGCGATTGGTCGAGGGCAGCAGCGAAGCCTTCATGCGCGCGCTGATCGAGCGGCATCCGGGCCTGTCGTTGCGTTTGCGCCGCGAACTGCGCGATGGCCAGGAGCTGTTCGCGGTGGAGCGGGGCGACTACCTCGACCCGGAGCAGGCACGCCGGGCCCTGGCGGAACTGCCCGAAAGCCTGCCGCGAGGGAAGGCGCGGGTGGTTGCGCATACGCCGGGAAGCGCCCTGTGACGGACTTCGAATCCTCGCGTCGCGGTCCGTCCACCGGATTGAGCGGCGCGCTGCGGCGGCCGCGCTCCGGCGCAGCGCCACTGCCAGATCTGGCAGTTGTCGCTGGCGGGGACGGAGGCTTTAGTAGCCGCACTTTTTTCCAGGGCCGGGCAGTGGGACCGCAATGCATGGACGACATCGAGACCAGAGTGAGGAAGCTGGTAGCCGCCCGGCTCGGCGTGGAGGAATGCGACATCCGGCTGGACAGCGATTTCCGTAACGACTTCGGTGCCGAGTCGCTCGAGGTGGTCGAACTGGTCATGGCCCTGGAAGCGGAGTTCGGCGTCGAGATCGCCGATGACGATGCGGAACGGATCGAGACCGTGCGCCAGGCCATCGACTACCTCGAGGAAGCCGTGCCGACCTGACTCCCCCTGGACCACCGGCCGATGCCGTGGTCATTCCCTGCGAAACGCTGTGCGCCACCTCCCGCCCGTGCCGGCGGCAAGGTGCGCGACGTCCCGCGCTTCGATTACGCCGGATCGTCCAGCCCGCCCCGGGCCGATCCGGCTTTTTTTTGCCCGCCACCGCGGTAGCGAGGCAGCCGCCGTCGGTTGGATTTCCTGAATCTTCCGGCGCCTCGCCGGTCGACCGGACAGGGGCGTTGCGCCATTCGCGGTGCGCGCCCGCCATTCGTAACGGAGGTCGCCATGGCTACACGACGGAAAACCACACCCCAGGAAATCGACGACATTCAGGACCGCATGGGTTCGATACGCGAACTCGATTTCGACGAGCGCCGCCAGGCGCGCAAGGCACGGATCGGCGACGAGCGGCCCGAGGCCGAGGTGGAAGCCGAGTTTTCCCCGCGGCGGGTACGCGAGGCGGGCCACGCCGGCGGGCAGCCAGACGAGGACGACGGTTACCAGGATAACGTCGGCATGGACGATCTGGCGCCGGAGACCCTGATCGACGAAAGCGGCGCCCGCTCGCCGGCCGAGCGCGGTGGCGAATCGCCCGCGGACAAGCGCCTGAGGGTCGTGCATGGCAACGAGATCGGCGCTGGGCACGGCCTTGACGAAGCCGAGCTGGCACGTCGCGATCCGCTCGACGGCTCCTCCACCGAGGAACGCTGAGCGCGCGCAGACTGTATCGAAGTATTTCCGGCGCCTGGCGTTCTGTGATCGATTCGGCTCGGTTGTGGTGCGCTGCCGCACGCTTTACCGCCGGATGGAGCGGGGCACCGGATTTACTGCAAAAGCTGATAGTTGTCTTCCCGGGTGACGGCGTTGCACGGTCCTGCGGCGTGCAACCCGGCCTGGGCGAAATACCGGCGGAGCGGACCAGGCTATCCCGTCGGAGGCGATGTCGCCGGGCTGCTGGCTTTCAAGGTTTCCCTTCGATGACCAGGAGCTACCCATGCAGCACAAAAGATCCCGCGCCCTGGCGAGCCCGCGCTCGCCGTTCCTCTTCGCCCTGCTGGCGCTCGCCGTGGGCGGCACGGCCAACGCCCATGACGATGGCCTGCCGGCCTTCCGCTATTCGGCGGAGCTACTCGGCCAGTTGCAATTGCCCAGCGTGGCCCTGCCGCTGAATGACGAACTGTTCCTCTACGGTCGCGACGCCGAGGCGTTCGACCTCGAGGCCTACCTGGCCTTGAACGCGCCGGCGCTGCGCGACAAGAGCGAATACCTGGAGCACTGGAGCGGCTACTACAGCATCAACCCGAAAGTGTTGTTGACCCTGATGGTCATGCAGTCCGGGCCGTTGGGTGCGCCGGACGAGCGCGCCTTGGCGGCGCCGCTGGGGCGGCTGTCGGCGAAACGCGGCTTCGATGCCCAGGTACGCGACGTGTTGCAGCAGTTGTCGCGGCGCTACTACGGTTTCGAGGAATACCAGTTGCGCCAGGCGGCTGCGCGCAAGGCCGTCGGCGAGGACGGCCTGAACGCGGCATCGGCCGCGCTGCTCGGTCTGTTGCGAGAGGGGGCGAAGGCCTCCGCCGTGCAAGGCGGCAATCCGCTCGGCGCCTACGCGCAGACCTTCCAGCGCCTGTTCGGCACCCCGGCCGCGGAACTCCTGCAGCCGCGCAACCGCGTGGCCCGGCAACTCCAGGCGAAGGCCGCGCTGGCGCCGCCATCCAACCTGATGCAATTGCCCTGGCGCCAGGGCTATTCCTGGCAGCCCAACGGAGCGCATTCGAACACCGGCTCGGGCTATCCGTACTCGTCCTTCGATGCGTCCTACGACTGGCCGCGCTGGGGCAGTGCGACCTACAGCGTGGTCGCCGCCCACGCCGGCACGGTACGGGTGTTGTCGCGCTGCCAGGTACGGGTGACCCACCCCAGCGGCTGGGCGACCAACTACTACCACATGGACCAGATCCAGGTGAGCAACGGCCAGCAGGTCAGCGCCGACACCAAGCTCGGCGTCTATGCCAGCAACATCAACACCGCGCTCTGCGAGGGTGGCAGCTCCACCGGACCGCACCTGCATTTCTCGCTGCTCTACAACGGCGCCTTCGTTTCCCTGCAGGGAGCCAGCTTCGGTCCGTACCGGATCAACGTCGGCACCAGCAACTACGACAATGACTGTCGCCGCTACTATTTCTACAACCAGAGCGCCGGCACCACCCATTGCGCTTTCCGCCCGTTGTACAACCCCGGCCTGGCGCTCTGAGTCGGCGCGGGGCCCGGCTCCAGCCGGGCTCCGCGCGAGGCTCCGCCGCGAGCGAAACGGCGCTGAACACCTGGCGCGTCGCTGCCGCCGCGCCCGGCGCCAGGCTGACCGCGTGGGCCGGCTTGCTCAGCCGCGCCGTGGCAGCAGGGCGTAGGCGTCGCGAACCACATCCTTGCCGTAGTGGCGCTCCAGGCGGCGGACGACGAAGTGACCGCGCGCCATGGCCTGGAAATGGTTCATGAACACCGTGTTGATCGCCGCGCCGCCGAGGGCGCCGACGATGGGCACGATCTGCGCCGCGAGCTTTTCCGAATACTGCACGCCCAGGCGCTCGGCGACCTTGCGCACCAGGGCCAGGAGCATGGGCGCGGCCTTCTTGCTGCCGGCGTCCTTGCCGAGGAAGTCGGCGGCCGCCTTGACCTGCTGGGCCAGCGCCGTACGCACCGCGTAGTAGCCGGACTCCGACGCGTCGTCCGAGGCGGATTTGCCGCCGAGGGCGAAGACTTCGATACAGGCCATCAGGGTGTCCATGTCCCTGATCGACTCGCCCTCGCTGCGCGCGATGTCGGCGATGGAACGGAAGATGATGCCGGTGGTGACCGGCACCTCGACCAGCATCGCCAGCGGCCCGAAGAAGCCGCCGACGCCACCGGAAACGGCGGCGCCGAGGGTATGCAGGCGGTTCGCCGGTTGACCGCTGGCGTTTTCCTGGAGAGTGGCGGTGGCCGAGCGGGCGACTTTCAGCAGCGCTCCCTCGATCACCGAACCGAGCTTCTCGTTGACCTTCCGCGGCAGCTTCTTCAGGCCGTATTCGATCGGCGTGCCCAGCAGGCTGGTGAGTTGCGCGGTGAGTCCAGGGTTCTCCAGCAGGTTCTTGGCGGCCTGGAGTTGCTTGAGATCGGCGGGGGAAAGGCTCATGGAAGGTCCGGCTGACGGTGGTCGGTCAACCTAACCACTGTCCGCCGGCGTTGTCCACGCTCAATAGTCGCCGCGCTTGCGGAAGGCCCAGCGGCCGGCGAGGAAGGTGAAGCTGGCGACCAGCACGAGCATGATCCAGAAGCCTTCAGGATCGTCGGCGAAGGGAATCCCGCCGACGTTCATGCCGAAGAAGCCGGCGACGATGTTGATCGGCAGGGCCAGCACCGTGACCATGGTCAGGGTGAAGAGGATGCGGTTGTTCTGTTCGTTGAGCTTGGCCGCGATCTCTTCCTGCAGCAGCTTGATCCGTTCGCCCAGGGCGGTCAGGTCGCTGATCACCAGGGAGAACTCCTCGGTGGCTTCGCGCAGCTCACGCAGGTCGGCATCCTGTAGCCATTCCGGCGGTCGGTTGAGCAGGCGCAGCAGCGAACCGGGCTCCAGCGCCAGCAGGCGTTGCAGGCGTACCAGCACGCGCCGCATGGCGCCGAGGTCGGCGCGGTTGGCGGAGAGGCGCAGGGCCAGTAGCTGGTCCTCGATGCGGTCCACTGCGACGCTGGTTTCGCGGACGATCTGGGTCAGCACGTCGCCCTGGTCGCGCAACAGGTGGATCAGCAACTGCAGGGGCGAACGGAAAGGTTCGCCGTGCTTCACCGAAGAGCGCAGCTTGTCCACCGAGCGCAGCGGTTGCGCTCGTGCACTGACCAGCAGCCGGCCACGGGCGCAGACCCACAGGGTGGCGACGTCCGAAGAGACCAGGCCGAAGTTGAAGACCACGTCGTTGACCACTGCCAGCAGCGCCGAGTCGACGTGTTCGATGCGCGTCGAGCGCGACCCCTCGCGCAGGCTTTCGAAAAAATAATCCGGCAGTTCCAGATGCTTCTTCATCCAGCGCTCGCAGGCGGCATGGGCGAGGTTCAGGTGCAGCCAGAGGAACTCGTCCGGCGCCTCCTCGCGAGCCTGCCGCAGGCAGGCGAGGGCGGTAGCCGAGTCGATTTCCCGCCCCGCTTCGCCGGGGCGGAAACGGAAACCGTAGATCAGGCCGAACAGGTCGGCGTCCTGGGGCGGGGAGATACCGTGATGCATGGTCGCTCGCGGGAGAGGATCGGTTGGATAACTTGGCATCGTGACGATGACGCTTTGATTGCAGGACGATGAAGGCCGCTTCGCGGGATGCCCGGCGATGCTTTCCGTTGGAACTGTCGGGGTCGTCTTGCCGTCGCCTCGCGCCGACGAACTACGAGGTGCCGGGAAGTGCTATTTCATTTCTCCCGGTTTTTTATGAAATACGCATCGTAGAGTTCTGATATTTGCCCGCTGGGTTATTTAGTCGATTTGCCGTGCCAGGTGATGGGGGTTGTTTATAAAGTATTATAACTTTTTGATTATATATTGTTTATCAATTAGATAGGCGTGTGATGGCTAAATGGCTGCATGTTTTCCAGGGGTTATCTAAATTGAATTTTTCATGGGGGTTTTCTTAGTCGTTATATATAAAGTCAGACTCGCCTTTTATTTAAAAGCTGCTATTTCTGGATTACATGGTGCGGCCGTTCGGTCGCTGCTTGACAAGAGGAATGTCGGAAATGTCGATCCAGGCGAAAGTTACCCCTATCGATCAGAGTATTTCTTCTGCGGCTGCCGTCGAGGTTCCGGAAAACGGGATACTCAAACTCTCCCAGAGCAGTAATATCGCGCTCGATGTCGCACCGGAGTCGGTGGCGGGATACTCGAAGAGCGGTTCGGACCTGATCGTCCAGCTGAAGACCGGGGAAAGCGTCCGGATCGCCAACTTCTATGCGGAAGGCCAGCCTTCCAGCCAACTGTTCCTGGCCGACAAGGACAAGCTGGTGGCGGTAGATCTGCCGCCGGTCGCTGCCGACGGGCCGCTGATGGCCGGCTACATCCCGCAGGAAAGCCTGGCCGGTTTCGAGTCGCTGACCGGCGCCGGTGTGCTCGGTGGCATGAGCGCAGGGACTGCGCTGCTGGTCGGTGCGGCGGCCATCGGCGCCGGGGTGGCGATTTCCAACAGCAGCGGCGGCGGTGGCGGCGGCGGTTCTTCGGTGCCCCCGGACACCACTCCGCCGAAGGCGGCCAGCGGCCTGAAGATAGCGCCTGACGGCAGCAGCATCAGCGGCCAGGCCGAGGCCGGCGCGAGCGTCGGCATCGATACCAATGGCGACGGCAAGCCGGACCTCACCGTGATCGCCGATGCCAACGGCAATTTCACCGCTCCGCTGAACCCGCCGCTGACCAATGGCCAGACGGTCACCGTGGTGGTCACCGACCCGGCTGGCAACGCCAGCCCGCCGGCCCAGGTCACCGCTCCGGACACTACAGCCCCGGCGCCGGCTACCGACGTGCAGGTGGCGCCGGACGGCAGCAGCGTCACCGGCAAGGCCGAACCCGGCTCGACGGTGGGCGTCGATACCGATGGCGACGGCCAGCCGGACACCACCGTGGTGGTCGGCCCCGGCGGCAGCTTCGAGGTTCCGCTGAACCCGCCGCTGACCAATGGCGAGACGGTGACGGTGATCGTTACCGACCCGGCCGGCAACAACAGCACCCCGGTGACCGTCGAGGCGCCGGACACCACCGCCCCGGCGCCGGCCACCGACGTGCAGGTGGCGCCGGACGGCAGCAGCGTCACCGGCAACGCAGAGCCGGGCGCCACCGTCGGTGTCGACACCGATGGCGACGGCCAGCCGGACACCACCGTGGTGGTCGGTCCCGACGGCAACTTCGAGGTCCCGCTGAACCCGCCGCTGACCAATGGCGAGACGGTGACGGTGATCGTTACCGACCCGGCCGGCAACAGCAGCACCCCGGTCACCGCCGAAGCCCCCGACTTCCCCGACGCGCCCCAGGTCAATGCCAGCAACGGCAGCGTCCTCAGTGGTACGGCGGAAGCGGGCGTGACCATCGTGATCACCGACGGCAACGGCAATCCGATCGGCCAGACCAGCGCCGATGCCAACGGCAACTGGAGCTTCACCCCCGGTAGCCAACTGCCGGATGGCACCGTGGTCAATGTGGTGGCCAGGGACGCCGCCGGCAACAGCAGCCCGGCGACCTCCATCACCGTCGACGGCGTGGCGCCGAGCGCGCCGGTGGTCGAGCCGAGCAACGGCAGCGAACTCAGCGGGACTGCCGAACCGGGCAGCAGCGTGACCCTGACCGACGGCAATGGCAATCCGATCGGCCAGACCACCGCCGATGCCAACGGCAACTGGTCTTTCACGCCGTCCACCCCGCTGCCGGACGGTACCGTGGTCAACGTGGTGGCCAGGGATGCCGCCGGCAACAGCAGTCCGCCGGCCAGCGTTACCGTGGATGCCGTCGCGCCGGCCACGCCCACCGTCGATCCGAGCAACGGTACGACCCTCAGCGGCACCGCCGAGCCGGGCAGTAGCGTGACCCTGACCGACGGCAACGGTAACCCGATAGGGCAGGTCACCGCCGACGGCAGCGGCAACTGGACCTTCACCCCGAGCACGCCGTTGCCCAACGGCACGGTGGTCAACGCCACGGCTACCGACCCGTCCGGCAACGCCAGCTCGCCGGCCAGCGTCACCGTGGACGCCGTGGCACCGGCCACGCCAGTGGTCAACCCGAGCAAC
Organism: Pseudomonas sp. YA1; assembly: GCF_058680555.1. Taxonomy (NCBI): domain Bacteria; kingdom Pseudomonadati; phylum Pseudomonadota; class Gammaproteobacteria; order Pseudomonadales; family Pseudomonadaceae; genus Pseudomonas; species Pseudomonas sp. YA1. The sequence goes on along the minus strand of NZ_JBZWBG010000010.1, from coordinate 34,849 downwards.
GGCAGCACGCTCAGCGGTACCGCCGAGCCGGGCGCCACCGTGACCCTGACCGACGGCAACGGCAACCCGATCGGGCAGGTCACCGCCGACGGCAGCGGCAACTGGAGCTTCACTCCGACCACGCCGTTGCCCAACGGCACCGTGGTCAACGCCACGGCCACCGACGCCTCCGGCAACACCAGTCCGGGCAGCAGTGTCACCGTGGACTCGGTAGCCCCGGCCACGCCAGTGGTCAACCCCAGCAACGGCACCACGCTCAGCGGTACCGCCGAGCCGGGCGCCACCGTGACCCTGACCGATGGCAGCGGCAACCCGATCGGGCAGGTCACCGCCGACGGCAGCGGCAACTGGAGCTTCACCCCCTCCACGCCGCTGGCGGATGGAACCGTGGTCAACGCCACGGCCACCGATCCGGCGGGCAACACAAGCGGCCAGGGCAGCACCACCGTCGATGGCGTGGCGCCGGCCACGCCCACCGTCGATCCGAGCAACGGTACGACCCTCAGCGGCACCGCCGAGCCGGGCAGTAGCGTGACCCTGACCGACGGCAACGGTAACCCGATAGGGCAGGTCACCGCCGACGGCAGCGGCAACTGGACCTTCACCCCGAGCACGCCGTTGCCCAACGGTACGGTGGTCAACGCCACGGCTACCGACCCGTCCGGCAACGCCAGCTCGCCGGCCAGCGTCACCGTGGATGCCGTGGCGCCAGCCACGCCAGTGGTCAACCCGAGCAACGGCAGCACGCTCAGTGGTACCGCCGAGCCAGGCGCTACCGTGACCCTGACCGACGGCAACGGCAACCCGATAGGGCAGGTCACCGCCGACGGCAGCGGCAACTGGAGCTTCACTCCGACCACGCCGTTGCCCAACGGCACCGTGGTCAACGCCACGGCCACCGACGCCTCCGGCAATACCAGTCCGGGCAGCAGTGTCACCGTGGACTCGGTAGCCCCGGCCACGCCAGTGGTCAACCCCAGCAACGGCACCACGCTCAGCGGCACCGCCGAGCCGGGCAGCAGCGTGACTCTGACCGATGGCAACGGCAACCCGATCGGGCAGGTCACCGCCGACGGCAGCGGCAACTGGAGCTTCACCCCGTCCACGCCGCTGGCGGATGGAACCGTGGTCAACGCCACGGCCACCGACCCGGCGGGCAACACCAGCGGCCAGGGCAGCACCACCGTCGATGGCGTGGCGCCGGCCACGCCGACCGTCAACCTGAGCAACGGCAGCAGCCTCAGCGGCACTGCGGAACCGGGCAGCACGGTGATCCTCACCGACGGCAACGGCAATCCGATCGCCGAGGTCACCGCCGACGGCAGCGGCAACTGGACCTACACCCCGTCCACGCCGATCGCCAACGGCACTGTAGTCAACGTGGTGGCCCAGGACGCCGCCGGCAATAGCAGCCCGGGCGCCAGCGTCACCGTGGACTCGCAGGCCCCGGCGGCGCCGGTGCTCAACCCGAGCAACGGCACCACGCTCAGCGGCACCGCCGAGCCAGGCGCTACCGTGACCCTGACCGACGGCAACGGCAACCCGATAGGGCAGGTCACCGCCGACGGCAGCGGCAACTGGAGCTTCACGCCGGGCACGCCGCTGGCCAACGGCACCGTGGTCAACGCCACGGCCAGCGACCCGACCGGCAATACCAGCGCTCCGGCCAGCACCACCGTGGACTCGGTGGCGCCGGCCGCGCCGGTGGTCAATCCGAGCAACGGCGCGGAGATCAGCGGCACCGCCGAACCGGGCGCCACGGTGACCCTGACCGATGGCAGCGGCAATCCGATCGGGCAGGTCACCGCCGACGGCAGCGGCAACTGGAGCTTCACCCCGTCCACGCCGCTGGCGGATGGAACCGTGGTCAACGCCACCGCTACCGACCCGGCCGGCAATACCGGCGGCCAGGGCAGCACTACCGTGGACGCCATCGCGCCGGCCACGCCGACCGTCAACCTGAGCAATGGCAGCAGCCTCAGCGGCACTGCGGAACCGGGCAGCACGGTGATTCTCACCGACGGCAACGGCAATCCGATCGCCGAGGTCACCGCCGACGGCAGCGGCAACTGGACCTACACCCCGTCCACGCCGATCGCCAACGGTACTGTGGTCAACGTGGTGGCCCAGGACGCCGCCGGTAACAGCAGCCCGCCGGCGACGGTGACCGTCGATTCCAGCGCGCCGCCGGCGCCGGTGATCAACCCGAGCAACGGCGTCGTCATCAGCGGCACCGCCGAGGCCGGTGCCACCGTGACCCTCACCGATGCCGGCGGCAACCCGATAGGGCAGGTCACCGCCGACGGCAGCGGCAACTGGAGCTTCACGCCGGGCACGCCGCTGGCCAACGGCACGGTGATCGTCGCCACGGCCACCGACCCGACCGGCAATACCGGCCCGCAGGCCGCCACCACGGTGGACGCGGTGGCGCCGCCGGCGCCGGTGATCGATCCGAGCAACGGCACGACCATCAGCGGCACCGCGGAGGCCGGGGCCAAGGTGATCCTCACCGACGGCAACGGCAACCCGATCGGCGAAACCACCGCCGACGGCAGCGGCAACTGGACTTTCACGCCCGCCACGCCGCTGGCCAACGGCACGGTGGTCAACGCCGTGGCCCAGGACCCTGCGGGCAATACCGGCCCGCAGGGCAGCACTACCGTGGACGCGGTGGCGCCGAACACGCCTGTGGTCAATCCGAGCAACGGCAACCTGCTCAACGGTACCGCCGAGCCGGGCAGCACCGTGACCTTGACCGACGGCAACGGCAACCCGATCGGCCAGACCACCGCCGATGGCAGCGGCAACTGGAGCTTCACGCCCGGCTCGCAACTGCCCAACGGCACCGTGGTCAACGTGACCGCGAGCGACGCCGCCGGCAATACCAGCCTTCCCGCTACCACGACGGTGGATTCCTCGCTGCCGTCGATCCCGCAGGTGGATCCGAGCAACGGTTCGGTGATCAGCGGCACCGCGGACGCCGGCAACACCATCATCATCACCGATGGCAACGGCAACCCGATTGGCCAGGTCACCGCCGACGGCAGCGGCAACTGGTCCTTCACTCCAGGCATCCCGCTGCCGGATGGCACGGTGGTCAACGTGGTGGCGCGCAGCCCAAGCAATGTCGACAGTGCGCCGGCGGTGATCACGGTGGATGGCGTGGCCCCGGCGGCGCCGGTGATCGATCCGAGCAACGGCACCGAGATAAGCGGTACCGCGGAAGCTGGCGCGACGGTGATCCTCACCGATGGCGGCGGCAACCCGATCGGCCAGGCCACCGCCGACGGCAGCGGCAACTGGACGTTCACCCCGGGCACCCCGCTGGCCAACGGCACCGTGATCAACGCGGTGGCCCAGGACCCGGCCGGCAACACCAGCGGTCCGGCCAGCGTCACCGTCGATGCCATCGCCCCGCCGGCGCCGGTGATTGATCCGAGCAACGGAGTCGTCATCAGCGGTACGGCGGAAGCCGGGGCCACGGTGATCCTCACCGACGGCAACGGCAACCCGATCGGCCAGGTCACCGCCGACGGCAGCGGCAACTGGGCCTTCACGCCCGCTACGCCGTTGGCCAATGGCACGGTGATCAATGCGCTGGCCCAGGACGCCGCCGGCAACAACAGCAGTCCCACCAGCGCCACCGTCGACTCGCTGGCGCCAGCAGCCCCGGTGATCGATCCGAGCAACGGTAGCGTGATCGCCGGTACCGCCGAGGCTGGTGCCACGGTGATCCTCACCGACGGCAACGGCAACCCGATCGGCCAGGTCACCGCCGATGGCAGCGGCAACTGGAGCTTCACGCCCGGCACGCCGCTGTCCAATGGCACGGTTGTCAATGCGGTGGCCCAGGACGCTGCCGGCAACACCAGCGGCCCGGCCAGCACCACGGTGGACTCGGTGGCGCCGGCCGCGCCGGTGATCGACCCGAGCAACGGCAGCGTGATCGCCGGTACCGCGGAAGCCGGTGCGACGGTGATCCTCACCGATGGCGGCGGCAACCCGATCGGCCAGGCCACCGCCGACGGCAGCGGCAACTGGACGTTCACCCCGGGCACGCCACTGGCCAACGGCACGGTGATCAACGCCGTGGCCCAGGACCCGGCCGGCAACACCAGCGGTCCGGCCAGCACCACGGTGGACGCGGTGGCCCCGGCCACCCCGGTGGTCAACCCGAGCAACGGCAGCGTGATAGCCGGTACCGCGGAAGCCGGCGCCACGGTGATCCTCACCGACGGCGGCGGCAACCCGATCGGCCAGGCCACTGCCGATGGCAGCGGCAACTGGAGCTTCACCCCGGGCACACCGCTGGCCAACGGCTCGGTGGTCAATGCGGTGGCCCAGGACGCCGCCGGCAACACCAGCGGCCCGGCCAGCACCACGGTGGACTCGGTAGCCCCGGCCACCCCGGTGCTCGATCCGAGCAACGGTACGGTGATCAGCGGTACCGCCGAAGCCGGGGCCACGGTGATCCTCACCGACGGCGGCGGCAACCCGATAGGGCAGGCCACCGCCGATGGCAGCGGCAACTGGAGCTTCACTCCGGGCACACCGCTGACCAACGGCACGGTGATCAATGCGGTGGCCCAGGACGCCGCCGGCAACACCAGCGGTCCGGTCAGCACCACGGTGGACGCGGTGGCCCCGGCCACCCCGGTGATCGACCCGAGCAATGGTGTCGAACTCAGCGGCACCGCCGAACCCGGCGTCCGGGTGATCCTCACCGATGGCAATGGCAACCCGATCGGCCAGACCCTCGCCGACGGTAGCGGCAACTGGACCTTCACACCGAGCACGCCGCTGGCCAACGGCACGGTGGTCAACGCCGTGGCCCAGGACCCGGCCGGCAATACCAGCGGCCCGGCCAGCACCACGGTGGATACGGTGGCGCCGGCCACGCCGGTGATCAATGCCAGCAACGGCAGCGTGATCACCGGCACCGCCGAGGTCGGCGCCAAGGTGATCCTCACCGATGGCAACGGCAACCCGATCGGCGAGACCACCGCCGACGGCAGTGGCAACTGGACCTTCACCCCCGGCACGCCGCTGGCCAACGGTACGGTGATCAACGCCGTCGCCGAGGACGCCGCGGGCAACGCCAGCGGTCCGGCCAGCACCACGGTGGACTCGGTGGCGCCGTCCGCTCCGCTGCTGAGCATCAGCGCCGACGGCGCGCTGCTGACCGGCACCGCCGAGCCGAACAGCCAGGTGCGCATCGTGGTCAACGGCGACACCGCGAACCCGATCACGGTCACCGTCGACGGCGCCGGCAACTTCAGCCTGCCGTTCGCGCCGCCGCTGATCACCGGCGAGCTGATCGCCGGGGTCGCCGTGGACGCCGCCGGCAACGTCAGCGGACCAGCCACCATCAACGCCCCGGACCTGGCGCCGCCGACCATCAGCGTGCCGGAAGCCGCCGATACCTGGATCAATGCCGCGGAGATCGGCGACGGTATCCAGGTCGATGTGACGGTCCGTCCGACCATGCAGGTCGGCCAGGTGGTCACGGTCAAGTTCGCCGGGCAGAACGGCTACGAGGCCGAGGTCAGCCATACCCTCACCGCCGGCGACATCGCCGCCGGCAACCTGACCCTGACCCTGACGCCTCCCGGCGGCATGGGCCCGTTCCCGGAGGGCGCCTCGACCGTCACCGCCGACATCAACGGCGGCACCGCGTCGACCCCGGTGCCGTTCACCATCGACACCATTCCGCCGGCGACCCCGGTGCTGTCCCTGGTCGGCAACATCCTGACCATCTCGGCGGAGCCAGGGACCGAGTTGACGGTGACCGTCGACGTCGGCGGGGTGACCGCCACCGCCACGGTGACCGCCGACAACAGCGGGCTGGCGTCGCTGAACCTGCTCACCGACCTGGACATCGACTTCAGTTGGGACCAGTTGCTCAATGCCCAGGTGTCGGTGGTCGGACGCGACCCGGCCGGCAACCCGAGCAACACGGCGAGCATCGGCGTCGGCACCAGCATCGAGCAACCGGTGACCATCGGCAACTTCGGCCTCGACGTCAGCCTCAACCCGCTGAACCCGCGTTTCGGTTTCAGCGGAACCACCGAGCCTGACTCCAGCGTGGTGATCCGGGTCATCACCCCGGCGTTGAACGTCGAATTGCTGCCGATCCAGGCGGATTCGTCCGGAAACTTCTCGCTGAACCTGCTGAGCCCGACCATCCTCACCCAGTTGGGGCTGAACATCACCGACATCCTCAACCTCGGCTCGCAGATCTCGTTCAACCTGGTGTCCACCGACTCCAATGGCAACGACAGCGCCGCCTACGGGATCACCCTGACCCCCAACGGACTGTCGCTCAATATCGGCCAGATCGATGTCAACGGTACTTCCGGCGACGACGTGCTGTCCGGCGCCAACGGCAGTTCGGAGCACATCAACGGCGGCGACGGCAGCGACCTGATCTTCAACGTGGGCACCGGCGATCACGTGGTGGCCGGCAACGGCAACGACACCATCCAGATCACCGCGACCGATTTCGTCAGCATCGATGGCGGCGCCGGGTTCGACACCCTGGTCCTGGCCAACGGCATCGACCTCGACTACAACGCCGTCGGCGTCGGCACGCTCAGCAACCTCGAGCGCATCGACCTCGGCAAGGGCGATTCGGGTAGCGTGCTGACCCTGACCGCGGCGGAGGTGGATGCCATCACCGATGCCAACAACACGTTGCAGATCACCGGCGAGAACAACGACACCCTGAACGTGGTGGGTGCGGTGAATACCGGTACCACGCAACTGATCAACGGCATTACCTACGACGTCTACACCTTCGGCAGTACCACCCTGCTGATCGAGGACAACACGGTACAGGTCGTGGTCTGATGCGCGGGCGCAGGCAGTACGCGCGCAAGGGACGGCGGCATGGGAAGGGAGCCATCTGGCTCCTTTCCCTGGGCCTGCCGATGTTCGCGTCGGCCATGCCCCTCGACCAGGCGGTCAGGGCAGGGCTGGCGATCCACCCGGAAGTACGATCCGCGATGGCCGAAGCGGACCGCGCAGGCACCGAGGTGGAGATGGCCAAAGGGGGGTACTACCCCTCCGTGACGATGTCCGGAGGGCCGCAGGAGTTCGACTTCGGCGAGATCGTCTACGATCTCACCGCGTCGCAGATGCTGTACGACTGGGGTCGGGTGACGAGCAAGGTCGACAGCGCCAGCGCGACCCAGCGCAAGCTGTCCGAGGCGGTGCTGGTGGCGCGCGACGATGCGGCGCTGGATATCGTCGAGACCTACCTCGACGTGCTTGCCTCGGAGCGCCGGGTGGAGGCGGTGCGCGAACACATCCAGCGCCTCGACGGCATCCGCGAGATGACCCAGGCGCGTGGCGGCGACGGCTACGCCGACCGCAGCGAGCTGGATCGCGCCAATCTGGAACTGTCGCGGGCCCAGGAGCAGTTGTCGCTGGAGAAGGGCAACCTGCAGGACGCGCGCAACCAGTACGCGATCCTGGTCGGCCAGGAGCCCGTCGACCTGGTGGAGCCCGAGCCGATGTCGCTGCAACGCTACCTGGCGGCCAGCGATATGGCGCGGGTGATCCGCGAATCGCCTTTGCAGCGCAAGGCCCTGGAGGACGCCAATGTCGCCGAGGCCGAGGTCCGCGAGGCCAAGGCGTCGCTGCTGCCGCAACTGAACCTGGAGGCCAGCGCGCTGCGCCGGGAGATCGGCGGGCATCCGGAAAGCGACTCGGTGGTATCCCTGCGCTTCCGCATGGACACCTTCCAGGGGCTTTCCAACTTCCGCCGGCCGACCGCCGCGCAGCAGCGCCTGGAATCGGCGAAATGGAGCGCCGACGCGATGCAGCGCGACATCCGCCGGCAACTGCAGAACCTCTTCGACAACGGCGACACGCTGCGCTGGCGGGAACAGTCGCTGACCCAGCAGGTGACCGAGTCGGAGCAGGTCGGCGAGTTGTATCGCGAACAGTTCGAGGTTGGTCGGCGCGACGTGATCGACCTGCTCAACGTGCAGCGCGAGCGGTTCGAGGCAGAGCGGCAACTGATCAACCTGCGGATCGAACGCAAGCGCATCGAGTATCGGGCGGCCGCGCAAGTCGGCCTGTTGGGTCCGCTATTGGAGAACCGGCTGAATCATGGAAGCTGAGAAAACCCCGGATAACGTCGTGATCCTCAACCACGACCCCATCGTCGACCCGTTGCGCCAGGGCCTGCTGCTGCTCTGCCGGCAGCTCGGCCGGCCACTCGGCGACGCCGAGCTGGTGGACGGTATGCCGCTGGAGCACGGTCGCCTGCCGTTGCACCTGGTGGCCCGCGCGTTGCGCCGCGCCGACATCACCGCCCAGGTCACCCGCCAGCCGTTGCGCCGGATCGACCGCTACCTGCTGCCGGCCCTGCTGCTGCTCGACGACGGCCGCGCCCTGGTGCTGGTGGGCAACGACGGCGAGCACGCCGAGGTGCTGGTGCCGCAGAGCGACGGCGGAAGCCAGAGGATGCCGCTGGCCGAGCTGGAAGCGCTGTACAGCGGCACGGCGATCTTCGCCAAGTGTCGCTACCGCCCGGATGGGCGGGTCGGCGACTACGCCAGCGCCTTGCCCGAACACTGGTTCTTCGGCCCGCTCAAGCGGCTCTGGCGTTCCTACGCCGAGGTCACCGCCGCGGCGCTGGTGGCCAACGTCCTGGCGGTCGCCTCGGCACTGTTCGCCATGCAGGTCTACGACCGTGTGGTGCCCAACGCGGCGTTCGACACCCTGTGGATCCTCGCCAGCGGCGTGGCCCTGGCGATCGTCCTCGACGGGGTCCTGCGGATCATGCGCGGCCACCTGCTCAACGTGCTCGGCAAGCGCCTCGACCTGCAACTCTCGACCCTGCTGTTCTCCCGCGTGCTGAGCACCCGGGTCGCCGCCAAGCCGGCGTCGATGGGCGCCTTCAGTACCCAGGTGCGGGAGTTCGAGTCGGTGCGCGAGTTCTTTACCTCGTCCAGCGCGGCGCTGATCAGCGACCTGCCGTTCGTGGCGATCTTCCTGCTGATCATCGCCGTGATCGGCGGCCATGTGGTCTGGGTGCCGCTGGTGGCCTGCGTGCTGATGATCCTGCCGGGGCTGCTGACCCAGCGCCTGCTCGGCCACCTGTCGCGGCAGAACCTGCGCGAAGGGGCGATGAAGAACGGCGTGCTGCTGGAAGCCTTCGAGCACCTGGAGACGGTCAAGGCGACCCGCGCCGAAGGCCGCTGCCTGCACCAGTGGGAAACCCTGACCGGCGAACTGGCCAGCACGGCGATGAAGACCCATACCCTGGCCTCGACCCTGAGCTACTCGGCGAGCATCGTCCAGCAGCTCTGCTACGTCGGCGTGGTGGTCTTCGGCGTCTATCGGATCAGCGAGGGCGCGATGACCGTCGGCGGCCTGGTGGCCTGCTCGATCCTCGCCTCGCGGGCCATCGCACCGCTGTCGCAGGCGGCCGGCATCCTCGGTCGCTGGCAGCACACCAAGGTGGCGATGGAAGGCCTCGACCAACTGATGAGCGCCGAGCAGGAGCGCCCCCAGGGCAAGCGCTTCGTGCACAAGGAGCGCCTGCAGGGACATTACCGCCTGGAGGGCGTGCGCCTGGCCCACGGCGACAGCCCGCCGGTGGTCGACGTGCAGGCCCTGAACATCCGCGCCGGCGAGCGGGTGGCGCTGCTCGGCGGCAACGGCGCCGGCAAGTCGACCCTGCTGCGCCTGCTCAGCGGCCTGCTCGACGCGCAGGCGGGACGCCTGCTGCTGGACGACGTCAGCCTGACCCAGATCGACCCGGCCGACCGCCAGCGCGGTATCGGCTACCTGCCGCAGGACGTGGCGCTGTTCCATGGCAGCCTGCGCGACAACCTCAACCTGGAGAACGCCGCGCTGGGCGACGAGGAACTGCTGGAGACCCTCGACGGGGTCGGCCTGGGCGCCTTCGTCCGCGGCCACCCGCTGGGGCTGGACATGCCGATCCAGGGCAACGCCAGCCTGTCCGGCGGCCAGCGCCAGGCCGTCGGGCTGGCCCGGGTGCTGCTACAGGACCCTCCGATCCTGCTGCTCGACGAGCCGACCGCGGCCTTCGACCAGGGCAGCGAGAAACAGGTCATCGACTACCTGCAGCAATGGTTGGGCAAGCGCACCCTGGTCATCACCACCCACAAGAAAAGCATGCTCGCCCTGGTCGAGCGCGCGGTGGTCCTGCGCCAGGGCAGGGTGATCATGGACGGCCCGCTGGAGCAGGTGGTGCAGGGCAACCAGGTACAGGCACCGCAGGCCGCCGAAGGAGGCAACCATGGACTCTGACCGCGACGCCGCCGCCCTGCGCCGGCAGCTGGCCGACCCGTTGCTGGCGGCTACCCACCCGGTCTACCGGCCGCTGCTCTGGACCCTGCTCGGTTGCGTGCTGCTGTTCATCGGCTGGGCGGCCTGGGCGCAACTGGACGAGGTGACCCGCGGCGACGGTCGGGTCGTGCCGTTCAGCCGCATCCAGAAGATCCAGAGCCTGGAGGGCGGCATCCTCGACCGCCTGCTGGTGAAGGAGGGCGACCTGGTGGAAGTCGGCCAGCCGCTGGTGCGCCTCGACGAGACGCGCTTCCTCACCAACTTCCAGGAGTCGGCGAACCAGGCCAGCGTGCTGCGCGCGGCCATTGCCCGGCTCGACGCCGAGGTGCTCGGCAGGAAGAGCATCGAGTTCCCGCCGGACGTCGATCCCGAGGGGCCGCTGGCGCGTTCCGAACGCGAGCTGTTCAAGTCGCGCCGCGACAAACTGGTGGAGGGCACCCAGGCGATCCAGCGGCAGATCCACCTGGCGCAGAGCCAGCTCGACCTGGTTCGCCCGCTGGTGGCCAAGCGTGCGGTGAGCCAGATGGAGGCGCTCAAGCTGAGCCAGGACATCGCCACCCTCAGCGGCAAGCTGACGGAGCTGAAAAGCACCTATTTCCAGGATGCCTATACCGAGCGCGCCCAGCGCAAGGCCGATCTCAGCGCCCTGGAACCGATCGTCCAGCAGCGCCAGGACCAGTTGCGCCGCACCGAGATCCTGTCGCCGGTGCGCGGGCGGGTGAACACCGTGCTGATCAACACCCGCGGCGGGGTGATCCAGCCCGGCGAGCCGATCATGGAAGTGATCCCGGTAGAGGAGCGTCTGCTGGTGGAGGCGAAGATCAAGCCGCGCGACGTGGCCTTCCTGGTTCCCGGCATGCCGGCCAAGGTGAAGATCACCGCCTACGACTACACCATCTACGGCGACCTCAAGGGCACCCTGGAGCAGATCAGCGCCGACACCATCGAGGAGGAGACCCCGCATGGCAAGGAGTCCTACTACCAGGTGCTGATCAAGACCGATGGCAGCCAGCTGAAGCGCGGCGAGGAGGTATTGCCGATCATTCCGGGGATGGTTGCCGAGGTGGACATCCTCAGCGGCAAGCGCAGCGTGCTCAACTACCTGCTGCGGCCGCTGATCAAGGCGCGCCTTTACTGAGGCGTGCAGGACAGGCCCCGGTCGGTGGGAAACGTGCCAGCCGCTTCCCTGTAACCGTGGCGAGCTACGTAGGCGGTGGCGCTGGTAACGCTGCCCGGGCGGGCGCACGCTAGGCGTCGCGCCGAGCTGCGAGGCGCTGTCGGGTCCTGGCGTCGAGTAACTCGCGCAGGGTCTTGAACAGCGGTGCGCGGTCGGTATAGCGACGGCCGTAGTCGAGGTTGAAGGCATAGTCGAAGTCCGCCGGATTGTCGCCCTGGGTGTGCTGGAGCAGGGTTTCCAGCTTGTCCAGCGCTTTCACTGCCAGGGCTTCGGCGGTCTCGCCGCGCTCGTATTCGTCCCACAGGGCGAGCAGGCGATCGCGCAGCGGCGTGTCCAGATGACGGGTCAGCTGCAACAGGTCGGCGCGTTCCTGTTCGCCCTTGTCCGGGTGCGCCGCTTGCTCGACGGCGGGGATGTCGCCGTGGATCGCTTCGCCGAGGTCGTGGACCACGCACATGCGCAGAACCTTGCCGAGGTCCAGGCCGGCCAGTTGGTCCTCGAAGGCCAGTGCCATCAGGCACAGCCGCCAGCTATGTTCGGCGGTGCTTTCCGGGCGGCCGGAGGAGGTGTGCGCGGAGCGCAGGACGTCTTTCAGGCGTTCGGCTTCGCGGAGGAATTCGAGGCGGTTGCTCAGCAGTTCGAGGGACATGGCGCGGGCTCCGCTACCGGTGAAACGAGCCTGCAAGCCTAGGCGCGGCGGTGCTGAAGGTCCATGGATAAAATATCCGTGGCGACGTTCAGAGGGTTTCCACCAGGCGCACCGCGCGTCCGTCCGAGAGGGTCATGCGGGTCCAGCGGCAACGGCTGCGCCGGATCGGCACGATGGCCGAGGCGTTCGCTCCGCTGGCGAACTCCAGCGCCGGCGGTGCCAGCAGTTCGCGCCAGCCGAGTTCCTCGAGGGTGGCTTCCTGGCGGAGGATTTCCTCGCTGCAATAGGGCCACAGCGAACGGTCGAGCAGTTCGCCGAGAGGCACGCCGAATTGCGCGGCGCGTGCCGGCGAACAGGCCAACAGGCGATGGGTGAGGTCGCAGATCAGGTGCACGGGTTGCGGGTTGGCCTCGACCAGGCGGGCCAGTGCCTGGTCGGCGGCGGCTTCCAGGCGGGCGCCGAGCAGACGCTCCAGGCGTGCCCGTTCCTCCACCAGCAGCGCCTGGGTACCGGACTCCCAGCGCGAGATGGTCGATTGCGCCACGCCGAGCAATTCGGCGGCATGCGTTTGCTTGACCCGATGCAGCAGGCGCCAGCGACGCAGGGCGGGGCCCAGGGACGAAGAAGGGAGAGGCTCGGTCATACTTGGCTACGCGGGCGAATGGACGCTGAAGTCTGCGCCCGACGCCGGGCGGAGGCAAATCGGCGCGACACCGGGGGGACCCGTATGGTCGGCGGCGATCCTCGGAGGGCCGCCCGCGCCGCGCCGGCAGCCGTGGAGCTGCCGGCGTGCGTCTCGCTCAGGCCTTGGCGAAGGAGGTGGGGAAGGGCAGGTTGTACAGGCGTTGCCCGGTGGCGGCGAAGATCGCATTGGCCAGCGCCGGGCCGATGGGCGCCACACCGGGTTCGCCGACCCCGGTGGGCGCTTCGCCGGAGGGCACGATGTGCACTTCGACCTTGGGCATCTCGGCGATCCGCAGCACCTGGTAGCCGTCGAAGTTGTTCTGCTCGACCTTGCCGTCCTTCAGGGTGATCGCGCTGTGCAGGATCGCGCCGAGGCCGAAGCCGATGCCGCCCTCCATCTGCGCGGCGATCACGTCCGGGTTGATCGGGATGCCGCAGTCCACCGCGCAGACCACCCGCTCGACCTTCAGCTTGCCGTCCTTGTCCACCGAGACCTCGACCACCTGGGCGACGAAGGTCTTGAATGCCTCGGTCACCGCGATCCCGCGCCCACGTCCGGCGGGCAGCGGCCTGGACGGGTCCCAGCCGGCCTTTTCCGCGGCCAGTTCGAGCACGCCGCGCAGGCGCGGCTGCTCTGCCAGCAGGTCGCGGCGGAACAGGTAGGGGTCCTTGCCGGCGGCCTGCGCGGCCTCGTCGATGAACGCTTCCACCGCGTAGACCGTGTGCGAGCTGCCGACCACCCGCCACCACAGGACCGGTACACCGACCTGGGTGGTGCTCAGCTCGACCGAGACATTGGGCACCGCATAGGGCAGGTTGGCGGCGCCTTCCACCGAGGTGGCGTCGACGCCGTCCTTGACCATCACCGCGGCGAACGGCGTGCCTTCCAGGATCGACTGGCCGACGATGCGATGCTGCCAGCCGACCAGCTTGCCGTCGGCGTCGAGCCCGGCTTCGAGCCGGTGGTAGTACATCGGCCGATAGAAGCCGCCGTGGATGTCGTCCTCGCGGGTCCATTGCAACTTCACCGGCACACCGTTGGCGCCCAGCGCCTTGGCGATCGATACCGCCTCGACGATATAGTCCGACCAGGCGTTGGCGCGCCGGCCGAAGCTGCCGCCGGCGTAGAGCGTATTGATCTTCACCTGCTCCGGCTTCAGCCCGGCGGTACGCGCCGCATTGCCCTGGTCGACGGTCTGGAATTGGTCGCCGGCCCAGATCTCGCAGCTGTCGGCGGTCAGCCTGACCACTGCGTCCAGCGGCTCCATCGGCGCATGGGCGAGGAACGGGAACTCGTAGCTGGCGGCGATCCTGCGGGTCGCCCCGGCCACCGCCTTGGCGGCGTCGCCGTCCCTGCGCGCGGGCTTGCCGGGTTGCTCGGCGAGCTTGCGGTACTCCGCCATCAGCGCCTCGGAACCACGCTTCTCGGCCTTGCTCTCGTCCCACTCGACCTTGAGCGCGTCGCGGCCTTGCTTCGCCGCCCAGAAGCCCTTGGCGACCACCGCCACGCCGTGCGGCACCTGGACGACCTCGACCACCCCCGGAATCGTCCTGGTCGCCGTGGCGTCGAACGATTTCACCGTAGCGCCGAACAGCGGCGGGCGCTGGAGCAGGGCGACCAGCATGCCGGGCAGGCTGACGTCGAGGGTGAATTGCGCACTGCCGTCGGTCTTGCCGGGAACGTCGACGCGCGGCGCCTGGTGACCGATCAGGCGGAAGTCCTTGGGATCCTTCAATTGCACTTTTTCCGGCACCGGCAGTTCCGCCGCCGCAGCGGCCAGCGAACCGTAGCTGGCCTTGCGCTGGCTGGCCGGATGTTCGACGAAGCCGTCGCGGGTACGCAGTTCGGCGGCTGGTACCTGCCACTGGCGGGCGGCGGCCTCGACCAGCATCGCGCGCGCCTTGGCCCCGGCCTCGCGCAATTGCATCCAGGAGTTGGCCATCGCCGAACTGCCGCCGGTGCCCTGCATGGTACCGAAGGCCAGGTTGGCGTAGCGCTTGGCGTCGGCGGGCGCGCTTTCCACGCGGACCTTGCTCCAGTCCGCGTCGAGTTCCTCGGCGACGATGGTGGCGATACCGGTATAGGCGCCCTGGCCCATCTCCACGTGCTTGGCGATCACCGTGACACTGTCGTCCGGGGCGATCCGCAGGAAGGCGTTGGGCGCGAAGCCGGCGTCCGGCAGGGCCGCGGCGAGGGCGCGCCGGGCTCCGCTCCACTGGAAGCCGATGGTCAGGCCGACCACCGCGGCGCCTTTGAGGAAGCCGCGGCGCGAGCCGGGCAGGGCGTTGCTCAGATCGATCTTGCTGTTCATGGCGTCAGGCCTTCAGGGTGTCGGCGGCTTCGTGGATGGCGGCGCGGATCCGCACATAGGCGGCGCAGCGGCAGATGTTGCCGTTCATCGCGGCATCGATGTCGGCGTCGCTGGGGCTGGCGTTCTGCTCCAGCAGCGCGGTGGCGGACATGATCTGGCCGGACTGGCAGTAGCCGCACTGCGGTACCTGGAGCTTGACCCAGGCGTCCTGCACGGCCTTGCCGGGCTTGCTCTGGATACCCTCGATGGTGGTGACGCGCTTGCCGGCGACCGCGGAGACCGGCAGCACGCAGGAACGTACCGCGGTGCCGTCCAGCTGCACGGTGCAGGCGCCGCACTGGGCCATGCCGCAGCCGAACTTGGTGCCGTGCAGGCCGGCGCTTTCCCGGATGGCCCAGAGCAGGGGCATGTTGGGATCGACGTCGAGGGTGACGTTCTTGCCGTTCAGGACGAGCGAGGTGGGCATGCTGATTCTCCACGGAAAGGCCCGGGCAGGGCGTTATCTCTTATCAGGCAGGGATGCATCGGGCGAAGTGTGCGCGAAGGACGAAACGGACGCCTTGCACGATCCTGCGAAAGTCTAGATCAATCCTGCCGAGCGTCCCGGCGGGCGCGGCGCGGAAACGCGGCGAAACAACTCCGTCGGCGCAGGCGTTCACCCGGCATCGGCAACGCGCTAGGATCGCTGCCGTCGGTGACTGACGCCCGCCCGGGCGGCACGCACTTTCAGCCGGAAGCGGGACGACCCGTTTTCCCTCTTTCATTGCGCGGGGACGACCCTGCAGAGAGGCTGAAAATGGCGTGGATCTATCTCTTGCTCGCCGGTGTCTTCGAAATCGTCTGGGCCACGGCCATGAAGGAGTCGGCCGGCTTCACCCGCCTGTGGCCAAGCCTGGTCACCCTGCTGTTCATGATCCTCAGCTTCGGCCTGCTGGCCGTTTCCATGAAAACCCTGCCCCTCGGCACGGCCTACACCATCTGGGTCGGCATCGGTGCGGTCGGCGCCTTCGCCCTGGGCATCCTGCTCTTCGGCGAAAGCCCGAGCCCGTTGCGGCTGCTGGCGGTGGGGCTGATCGTGGCCGGCATCGTCATTCTCAAGCTGGCGACCCGCCAGGGCTGAGGGGTGACCATCATGTACGCATCCTTCGCTCCCGCGACCTGGGCCTTGCTCGCCTACCTCTTCGGCGCGCTCGCCCTTTGCCTGCTCATGCTGGGGTTGGGCCGGGTTCTGGGCGGCCGGTCGCATGGCCGGGCGAAGAACCTGCCGTTCGAGTCGGGGGTTGATTCCACCGGCTCGTCGCGCTTGCGCTTCTCGGTCAAGTACGCGTTGGTCGCCATGCTGTTCGTGATCTTCGGCATCGAGATGCCGTTCCTCTACCTCTGGGCGGTGTCGCTGCGGGAGAATGGCTGGGCGGGTTTCGTCGAGGCGACGCTGTTCGTCTCCCTGCTGCTGGTCGGACTGTTCTACCTGCACCGGGTCGGCGCCCTCGACTGGTCGCCGGAGCGCCGGCGGAAAAAGCCGCACGACTAGTCGTGGAGGATCACCAGCAGGTAGCGGCAGGCTTGCCCGGCGGTGGCGAAGGTCACCGCGCGGTCGACGCCGAAGTCCAGGCGGTCGCCGCGTTGGAGGTGGAACGACTGCTCGCCGTAATCCACCCGCAGCGCACCCTCGACCAGCCACAGGCGCTGCCGGTAGGGCCGGCCGCCCCAGCGGGGATAGTCGAGGCGGGCGTTCGCCGGGATCTCCACTTCCACCATCTCGCAGCCGCTGCGCGGATCGCGAGCGCCGACCTGGCGGCGGCGGTAGCCGCTGGCCGGGTCTTCCCACACTTCCTGCTGCGCGCGCCGGCAGAGCGGTTCGGCCGGCGCCTGCGTGTCGCCGAGCAGCTCGGAGAGGGCGACCCCCAGGCCGCTGGCGAGACGGCCGAGGACGCTGGCGGTGGGGCTGCTTTGGTTGCGCTCGATGCGCGAGATCATCGCCTTGCTCACCGCGCAGCGTTCGGCCAGCTGGGCGAGCGTCAGCTCGCGCTCCTTGCGCAGGGCGGCTAGGCGTCGGGCAATCAGTTCGTCGATATCCATGAGTGGCCCTGGCGGATTTTTCTCGTCCATGATAGTCACTGTCCAATATATTAGAAATTCGATCTTGCATTGGAGCTTGCCCGCGATGACCGAACCGACGATTCGCCGCCTGGCTGGCGAGGAGATCCTGGCGCGCCTGGACGAACTGGCCGAGGTACTGCTGGACTGCGTGGAAGGCGGGGCTTCGGTCAGCTTCATGTGGCCGTTGCCGCGGGAGCGGGCGCTGGCCTTCTGGCGCGGCGTCGGCGAGAGCGTGGCGGGCGACGAACGCCTGCTGCTGGTGGCGGAAGCGGAGGGGCGGATCGTCGGTACCGTGCAACTGCTCCTCGACCAACCGCCGAACCAGCCGCACCGCGCCGACGTGGCGAAGATGCTGGTGCACCGGCGTGCGCGTCGGCGCGGCATCGGCGAGGCGCTGATGGGCGAGCTGGACCGGCTCGCCCGGGCCTGCGGCAAGTCCCTGCTGGTGCTGGACACGGTCAGCGGCAGCGCCGCCGAACGGCTGTACCTGAAGACCGGCTGGACACGGGTCGGGGAAATTCCGGACTACGCCCTGATGCCGGACGGCACGCCCTGTCCCACCACCTATTTCTACAAGCGCCTGGCTGCTGCCGGCTGACCGAAGATGCCAGCGTTCCCAAGGCAGGCCGGGTAGAATCGGCGGATGCGAGAGATTCGGGGTCGATGGTGGAGTTACTGCAAGGGTTCGTCCTGACCCGGCACTGGCGCGATACGCCGGCCGGCACGGAAGTCGCGTTCTGGCTGGCGACCGAGCAGGGCCCGCGGCAGGTGCGGCTGCCGCCGCAGCCGTCGGTGGCGTTCGTCCTCGCCGAGCAGCGCGGGCGCGTCGAGTCCCTGCTCGCCGGGGAGACTGGCGCCGAGCTGCGGCCGCTGGCGCTGCGCGACTTCCAGCAGCGGCCGGTGCTCGGCCTGTACTGCCAGCAGCATCGCCAGCTGATGAATCTGGAGAAACGCTTGCGCCAGGCCGGCGTCGAGGTGTTCGAGGCCGATATCCGGCCGCCGGAGCGCTACCTGATGGAGCGCTTCATCACCGCGCCCGTCAGCCTGGAGGCGAGTGTCGAGGCCGACGGCAGCCTGCTCGCCCGGCGCCTGAAGCCGGCTCCGGACTATCGCCCGCGCCTGCGCCTGGTGTCGCTGGACATCGAGACCAACGCCCGCGGCGATCTCTACTCCATCGCCCTGGAAGGCTGCGGCCAGCGCCAGGTATACATGCTCGGCCCGGCCAACGGCGATGCCGCGGCCGTGGATTTCCGCCTCGACTATTGCGACAGCCGTGCCGGGCTGCTTGAACGTCTCAACCAGTGGCTGGCCGAGCACGATCCCGACGCCATCATCGGCTGGAACCTGGTGCAGTTCGACCTGCGCGTCCTGCATGAGCATGCCCAGCGCCTGAAGGTGCCGCTGCGCCTGGGGCGTGGCGGCGACGAAATGGGCTGGCGCGAGCACGGTAGCCGCAACAACCACTTTTTCGCCGCGGCGGCCGGCCGCCTGATCATCGATGGCATCGAGGCGCTGCGCTCGGCGACCTGGAGTTTCCCCTCGTTCAGCCTGGAGAACGTCGCCCGGACCCTGCTCGGCGAAGGCAAGGCGATCGACAATCCGTACCAGCGGATGGACGAGATCGATCGCATGTTCGCCGAGGACAAGCCGGCCCTGGCGCATTACAACCTGAAGGACTGCGAACTGGTGACGCGGATCTTCGCCCGTACCGAACTGCTCGACTTCCTCCTCGAACGGGCCACCGTCACCGGCCTGCCGGCGGACCGCAGCGGCGGCTCGGTGGCGGCCTTCACCCACCTGTACATGCCGTTGATGCACCGCGCCGGCTTCGTCGCCCCGAACCTCGGCGAGAAGCGTCCGGAAGCCAGTCCCGGCGGCTTCGTCATGGACTCGCGGCCGGGCCTCTACGAATCGGTGCTGGTGCTCGACTACAAGAGCCTGTATCCGTCGATCATCCGTACCTTCCTGATCGACCCGGTCGGCCTGGTGGAAGGCCTGCGCCAGCCGGACGACGAGCACTCGGTGGAAGGCTTTCGCGGCGCCCGCTTCTCGCGTACCCGGCATTGCCTGCCGGCCATCGTCGCACGGGTCTGGGAGGGCCGCGAGGCGGCCAAGCGCGAACGCAACCAGCCGCTCTCGCAGGCGTTGAAGATCATCATGAACGCCTTCTACGGGGTGCTGGGTTCCAGCGGCTGCCGCTTCTTCGACCCGCGCCTGGCCTCGTCCATCACCCTGCGCGGGCATCGGATCATGCGCCGTACCCGCGAGTTGATCGAGGCCGAGGGCTATACGGTGATCTATGGCGATACCGACTCCACCTTCGTCTGGCTCGGCAGCCCCCGCGCCGAGGAGGAGGCCGCGGCCATCGGCCGGGCGCTGGTGGCGCGGGTCAACGACTGGTGGCGCGAGCACCTGAAAGAAGAATTCGGCCTCGACAGCGCCCTCGAGCTGCAATTCGAGACCCATTACCGGCGTTTTCTCATGCCCACCGTGCGCGGCGCCGAGGAGGGCAGCAAGAAACGCTACGCCGGCCTGGTGCGCCGCGCCGACGGTGGCGAGGAGATGGTCTTCAAGGGCCTGGAGACCGTGCGCACCGACTGGTCGCCGCTGGCCCAGCGCTTCCAGCAGGAACTCTACCTGCGCATCTTCAATCGCCAGCCCTACCAGGACTACGTGCGCGATTACGTACGACGGACCCTGGCCGGCGAGCTGGACGACCTGCTGGTCTACCGCAAGCGCCTGCGCCGGCGCCTCGACGATTACCAGCGCAACGTGCCGCCGCATGTGCGCGCGGCGCGCATCGCCGACGACTACAACCTCGAGCGCGGGCGCCCGCGGCAGTACCAGAGCGGCGGCTGGATCAGCTACGTGATCAGCGTCGCCGGTCCCGAGCCGCTCGAGGCGCGGCGTTCGGCCATCGACTACGAGCACTACGTGGGCAAGCAGTTGCAGCCGGTGGCCGACGCCATCCTGCCGTTCGTCGGCGATGATTTCGCCACCCTGGTCGACCGGCAGATGGCGCTGTTCTGAGGCTCATTGGCGGATGAGCCGCTGGTCCAGTTGGCGCAGCCGTTCCCGGTCGAGGTTGCGCGGCAGGACGAGAGTGTCCGAGCCGTTGGTCAACGGCGATTCCACGGGCCTGTTGAGTGGGATGACGATACGCTCGGCGTCGTAACGGATTTCCTTGGCGTCGGTCAGGCCCTGCTTCTGTAGTTGATGGATGGCTTCGAGGCGGGCGTCGGCGTCGGCGTCGGCTGCGCTGGGCGCCGATTGCATGACCTTCAGGTAGATGTCCAGTGCCTCCCGGCCATTGAACGGACCTTGCCCCAGGTGCTTCACGAATACCCGGTAGACGCCTCCCACCGCGCGGCACAGGCGGCTGTTGCCGTTCTGTGCGGCGATGTCGGCCTGCAGCCTGGCGTCGCACTGCTGCTTGCTCATGTTGCGGGCTTCGGACTTTTCGCTTTGCGCGCAGTAGGCGCTGCCGTAGAGGTCGCCGTCCTTGTCGCAGCGGCCGTAGCAGATATCGTGCAGGCGGCAGGCCTCGCTGAGCGAGCAGCCCGCGACGTCGTCCGGAACCAGATACTGGGTGAAGCCGGAGCCGCAATAGGTGGCCTTGTCTTCGGCGGCGCTGGCGGCGGGCGCCATCCGCGGGGCGAGCAGAACGACGGCGAAGCCGATCAGGAGCAGGCTAGAGAGGGTGTTCATAGAGGACGTCCTGTTCGCTGCGGGTGCCGGGTTCCGAGAGTTGCCGTTGCAGCCGCCGGTGCATGGCCGTGGCTTTGAGGTAGTGGAAGTCGAAGCACTTGCCGAACGAGAAGTTCTTCCGCACCGGGTCGTGGCACTCCCGGTAGTAGGAGGCGCCAGCCGTACGTTCGTAGATGGCCTTGCTGACGGCGGTGGCCATGAAGGCGATCACCTGGTCGTTGAAGATATCGTTGTGGTCGGCGATGAAGGACTGCGAGGTGTAGATGAAGTTGACCGGCTCGTTGCTGTAGCAGGGCATGCGCGGCAGCGCCGGATCGGCGTTGCCGCCGTCCGCGCTGCAGAAGCTCCTGAAGCGCCATTTGCCGATATCGGTGTCGTCGATCACCCGTGGTTCGGGCGGTCTTGGCGCGCAGTTGTCGCTGCCATCCGGCAGCGGGCACTCGCGGTCGATCAGCAGGGCGGTCCGATACAGGCTGTAGTTGCCGAGGGCGGTGGTATCCAGGTCTTCTTCCCGGAGGCGATAGCGGGTTCCGTTGTAGGTCCTGTCCAGGTCCACCTGGCTCCAGGTGAGGTTGACGCCGACCCATTGGCCGAGCGGGAAGGCGAAGTGGGTGGCGCTGTCGCCGTGCGAACTGATGACGTACAGCAGCGGCGGCGGCTGGGTTCCCAGGGCGCCGACCTTGAGGCTGTTCTCCTTGAGCAGCAGGCCCTGATTGGCCTCTATCGCCGGATTCAGCATGATTACCGCGTCGCCGAAGGCGCGTATCCGCTGACCGTCCTGGAGAGCCAGCAGGCGTTCGAGCAACGGGTCGTGAAGTGCGCCGAGGGTGATTGCGCCGCCGAAGCTGTGGCCGACGATCACCAGATAGTTCCTGTCCTTGCGATCGATCCGTTCCAACTGGGCGAGCAACTCGGCGACGCCACCCCGGCCGACTTCCTCGGCGACGGCCTTCCTGTCCCAGTAGGTCAGGTTCTCGCTATACAGGCCATGCATCGACTTGCCCCGCCAGCCAACATAGAGGCCGACCAGCCTGCGTTTGCCCAGCACCCCGGAGGAGGCGAGATTGGCGAGTGCCTTGTTGAAGCTGGCGACGTTGCCGTCGTCCCGTCCCGCGTTGTGCTTCCAACCGTGAATGAACACCACCATGGCGATGTCCTCCCGGGCGGAGTAGCGCTTTAGCTGGTCGATCAGGCGTTGCGTTCTGGCAGGCGCGAAGTCGTTGCCGCGCTCGCTGTATTCGACGAAGCCGATCTCGTAGTTCGGATGGCGTTCGTAGTAGCTGTCGCTGCAAGGCCGCATGTCGGCGCAGGTCGATTCGCTGTCATCGCGCAGCGGGGCGTTGGCGGCGCAGCCTGCCAGCAGGCAGGCTGCGAGAAGGGCGAGTATTTTCATGACGATTCCCGCATGGAGATTCTTTTCCGGCGTGCCAGAACTCGACCGGTCGCTACCCGTTACGCAGGCCGGTCGGTACGCTCTGGCGCTGTCGGTGCCCGTGTCGCCGGCCGGGTGCTGTCATGGGGGATGGGAGAGCGCAGGCGGAGAAGTCGTCCCGCGAAAGGCTGGGGAGGCGTGTGTCAGGGTCCCCTGGAAGCGGGCCTGGGATATCCCGGAAAGGCTCGTCGTGGGGCGAACTGTCGAAGACGTTGACATGCTGAACCACCACTTCCGTGTCTGTTCTGCAACTGTCTATAGACCGCCGGGGGATGGGTGTCAAAGTGCCACTTCGCAGCCTTCCGCATGGTGGATGGCTGCGAAGGAGAGTCGATCAGGCCAGTTGCGCCGGGTCGAGCATGTCGCTCTCGAAGGTCATCCAGCCGCCTTTCTCGCTGGCCGCGCCGTCGAGGATCGGGCCGTAGTAGGTGAGGCCGATGGTCAGGCTGAAGCAGATGTGGGTAGCGTTCTCCGGGGCGTCCAGCTGGCCTTCGAAGTGCAGCTTGAGCACGCCCGGCTCGACGCTTTCCAGGCCGATGGCGACGTTCGGGTTGTCCACGGCCTCGCTTTCGCGGCCGCGTTGCTCGGCGCTGACGGTGAGGGTCACGGTGTCTCGGTACATGTCTTGCTCCAGTTGGCGTGGGGCCGGCGTCGCCAGCGCGGCGGACAGACTACTGGCAGACGCGCCGGCTGGCCAGTGCTGGCTGCGGCAGGCGCCGCGCGGGGCCTGGGAATCATTCGCCGGCGGCGCAGTCCAACTGCGCATCACCAACCGACCCCCGAGGGGATGATGAAGCTACCCGTGCTCGCTGTATTGGGCGCCGCGCTGCTGTTGAGCGCCTGCGCGAAGAAGGAGGCCGAGGCCTGTGCCTCGCCGGACGTGAAGGACCAACTGATGCGGATCTTCCTCCAGGGCGCGATCACCGAGCGCTCGCCGGAGTTCAAGGACAGCGCGCTGCGCGACGTGGCGATCCTCGAGAAGGATCCCGACAGCGGCGTGCTGTCCTGCGTCGGCACCCTCAGCGTGCCGGCCGGCCAGCAGGTGGTCGAGGGCGTCCTGCAATATCGCATCGCCCCGGTGGCCAAGTCCGACTACGACTACCTGCTGCTGGATACCGCCGGCGCCAACACCACCGCCCTGGCGCAGCGCCTGAACAAGGCGCTCGGCCAGTGATCGCGCGCCTCGCTCAGGGTACGCCGTTGCGGCCGTGGGCGAGGAAGCCGGGACGGGCGCCGAGGCGCTCGTAATAGGCGCGCACCGCTGGCAGCGACGGATGCTCGAACGGCGTCTCGTACCAGCGGTTGACCGACAGGCCGATGGCGATGTCGGCCAGGCTGAAGGTCTCGCCGGCGACATAGGCGCCGGTGCGTAGCAGTTGTCCCTCGAGGATTTCCATGAAGCCCGTCCAGCCGCGCAGCGAAGCCTCCACCTGGGCCGCGTCGCGGTGCGCCGGCGACTGCCGGACCAGGCTCATGAAGGCATAGCTCCACGAGCGGTTGAGGTCGGAGGCCTGCCAGTCCAGCCACTGGTCGACCCGCGCGCGCGGCGCCGCCTGCTGCGGATAGAAACGTTCGCCGGCATAGCGGTTGGCCAGGTAGCGGATGATGCTGTTGGATTCCCAGAGCACCAGTTCGCCGTCGCGCAGCACCGGCACCATGGCGTTCGGGTTGAGGGCGAGGAATTCCGCCGCGTGGGTGTCGCGGAAGCCGCTGCCCCAGTCTTCGCGGCGGTAGGGCAGGTCCAGTTCGGCGCAGGTCCAGAGCACCTTGCGCACGTTGATCGAAGAGGCCTTTCCGAGAATCTCCAGCATGGCGATGGCGCGTCCTTGGGCGGATAGGAAGGCTCCGAGTATACGGGCCGATCCCGCCGACGGGGAACGGCTCGAGCGGGGGCGCCGGCTAGGCGCCGCTGGCTTGCCGGCGACCCGGGCGGCGGCGCGCCCAGAGGGCGAAGTAGAGCCAGCCGATGACGAACGATGGCGCCACGCTCGCCAATGGATGCGGCGTGCCCGAGAGCCAGTGCAGCGCGGCCATCGGCGCGGTCAGCAGGAGCACCACCAGCAGGGGCGCCTGGCGTTGCGCAAGGCCGTGGCGGCGGCCGAGACATTGCAACAGGTACAGGCCGAAGCGCGTCGCCAGGAGACTCGCGGCGCCCTGGAGCAGGGCGGCGACGCCCATCCCGGCCAGGCCGCCGTCCTGGTTGGCATAGGCCGCCCAGGCGCCGTAGAGCACCGCGGCCGGCAGCGCCGCCAGCCACGGGTCGTCGGAGCGCTGCGCGAGTCCGCTCACCGGATGATCCTCTGCTGCACGTAGGGTTCGGCACCGGGCGCGAGGCGGACCATGCAGAGGATCTGGTCGCTGCTGCCGACGTGGGCGACGAAGTGGTCGTTGGTCCTGGCGTGGCTGGACATCGCCATGCGCGGGAAGAAATCCGGGGCGACGCTGCGTTGCCCGCCGGGTATCAGGCCGGTTTCCGCATCCAGGCGCAGGTTGGCGGACAGCGTGCCGACCACGTCGAGGGCCAGGTCGACCATGTCCGGGCTCTGGCGCGGCGCTTCCAGGTCCGGGTACAGCGTCGCTCCCGGGATCCGCGCGCTGAGGGCGCGGAACATGTTGTAGACCACCGGGTTGTAGGTCTTCGCCACGATCAGCGGCGGCAGCCCGCCGTTGCGCTCGCTGACCTGGCGCAGGAAGAACTGGTTGATCCGCTTGAACAGGCTGGTGCGGTGGTAGCGGTCGACCACCATCGCCGTCCACAGGTAGAGGAAGCGCGTCGCGCCGCGGACGAAGTCCTTCGCGCCCAGGATGCCGATGATCCGTTCGCCCTCCGGGTCGGTCGCCAATACCAGGTGGTCGTAGGTCTCGAAGATATCCGGCTGGTTGCCGAAGTATTGCAGCACGTCGAACTGCGGCATTCCCTCTTGCAGGTCGGCGACTATCTTGCGTTTGAAGCCCTCGGGGAATTGCCGTTCGCGGCTGGAGTAGTCGAGGTCGAAGGCGTTTTTCTGCGGATCGCTGGTCATGGTCGTGGCTCGCCGGAGGAAGAGGCTGAAGGGCGCAGGACCAACTGGCGGTCCGTCGCGTCGGGGGCGTCGTCGGCGATACGGATGTACGCGCCGCGGGCCCAGAGTTCGTTGAGGTCGGTGGCGCCGTCGAACGGCAGGCCGGAGTTGCGGGTGGACAGCGCGTAGCGCGAGTTGTCGAAGTCCGCCAGGTCGATGACCATCCGCAGGGTCGCGGCGATCCGGGTGTTGAACGGGTTGGCCGGGTCGCTGTAGTCGAAGCGCCCGACGTTGACGCTGAAGTTGTCGCCGCCCTTGTTGTTCTTCAGGTCGAACAGCGTGCGCAACGGGGTCTTGTGGAAGGGCACGTGCTCGGCGAGGGCGGCGTGCGCCTCGCCCCACTTCCAGCCGTCCGGCGCGCTTCCGTGGGCGGCTCGCAGTTCGTCGAGGGCGCTGCGCAGCGACTGGTTCAGCTTGAGGTCGCAGCCTTGTTCCTGGCCGCACCAGAAGCGCAGGTCGGCCTGGCCGTCGAGGATCAGCCGGAGGAATCCGTCGTAGTTGCGCTGGTTCCAGCCGCTGGCCAGCAACTGCGTGCCGATCCTCGGTTGCAGCAGCTCGCGGGTGAAGGCGCGTACCCAGTAGCCGGCGACCAGTGGCGCGGCCAGCTCGGCGGCGGCCTGGTGGTTCCAGCCCTGGAGCAGGGCGAAGGCCTCGCTGGCGCGCAGTTCGGGGTCGCTGACCTGCTCCAGCATCTTCGGCAACAGGCTCGCCATCACGCTGGAGAACTCGTCGTTCTGCAACTCCAGGCTGTCTTCCAGGGTGCGCTGGCCGGGGCCGCCGAGCCACTCGCGGATGCGGTCGTAGCGGTAGGGCAGGACCCAGTCGTGGCCGAAGTCGAAGGCATTGTCGGGCGGCACGATGCGCTGGTTCGCCGTGGCGATGAACCCTTCGCGCGGGTTGAGGCTGCGTGGCTTGGCGCTTTCCGGAACGTAGCCGACCCAGTCGTAGCGGCTCTCCCAGCCGGGCGAGGGGGCCAGGCCATGGAGGTCGTCGTCGGCGCCGCGGAGCGGTACGCGACCGGCGGAGACGTAGCCGATGTTGCCCTCGACGTCGGCATAGACCATGTTCTGCGGCGGTACGCCGAAGTCGGCGGCGGCGTCGAGGAACTGTTCCCAGCCTTCGGCCCGGTTGATCGCCAGCAGGCTCGGGAAGGTCTTGTCGTGACGGTCGAGGCCGGTCCAGGCGAGGGCGATCACCAGCCGGTCGTGCTGCGCCTGCGGCAGCCGCGCCGGTTCGTAGATGTCGCTGATCACCGGGCCGTGGCGGGTGCTGCGGACCTCCAGCGAGACCGTCTCGCCGTCGCGCACGGCGATGCGTTCCAGGCGCGTCTCGAAGGGCCGGTAGCCGTCCGGGGTCAGGTAGCGCCGCGGGTCCTGGGGATCGACGCGCTCCAGGTAGGCGTCCTGGATGTGCGAGCCGGTATTGGTGTAGCCCCAGGCGATGCGCTGGTTATGGCCGATGACGAACAGCGGGGCGCCGGCGAAGTTGGCGCCGGTGAGGCTCAGGCCGGGGATCTTCAGGCTGGCCAGGTAGAAGGCCGCCGGGTTGGTCAGGCGCAGGTGCGGATCGTTGGCCAGCAGCGGCTTGCCGGTGGCGCTGCGGCTGGCGGAGACCACCCAGTTGTTCGAACCGATGCCCTCGACGTTGGAACCGGGCAGTTGCCCCAGCAGCTTGCCGGCGTCCGGCGTGCCGCGCAGGGAGCGGTACAGGCTGGCGTAGTCGCGGGTGGCCGGCGGCCGCTCGCCCGGATAGGGGGCGAACACCTCGTTGATCCGCGCCAGGTCCAGGTGCTCGGCCAGCGCCAGGCGCTGCAACTGCATGCCCAGGTTGGCGCTCAGGGTCCAGGAATAGAGCAGGTGCAGGGACAGGCTGTCCACCGGCCCCCAGGGCCCCGGCCGCTCGTGGCGCACCAGGCTGAATTCCAGCGGCAGCGCCGCCGGGGCCAGCTCCAGGTAGGCGTTGATCCCGTCGCTGTAGCGTTGCAGCAGGACGCGCGTGGGCGCGTCCAGGTTGGCGTAGATGCCTTCGGCGGTGCGTCGGAAGCCCAGGGTGCGGGCGAACCTGTCCATCGGCAGGGTCTTGGCGCCGAACACTTCGGAGAGCGTCCCGCCGGCATAGCGGCGGGCGAACTCCATCTGCCACAGGCGATCTCTGGCGTGGCTGTAGCCGAGCAGGAAATAGCCGTCCTCCAGGCTCTGCGCGCGGATATGCGGGACGCCGGCGGCGTCCCAGGCGATCCGCCCCTCGTGTTCCAGGCCATGGCCGACCTGGATCTCGCCGTACTTGAAGCCCAGCGGGACGGCCAGCAGGTAGACCGCGCAGGCCAGTAGCCCCAGCAGCAGGCCGCCGAGGGACAGGCGCCAGGCGTAACGTGCGTTCTTCGACATCGCTTCGAGTCTCCACGCCGACGGGTCAATAGACCCGACGGTTCCGGTCCGCATGGCGACTGACGAAGAACACCAGCGAGACGCGCTCGCCGGCGGTCACCCGCTGGACCTCGTGGGGATAGCTGCAATCGCTGATGATCACCGAGCGCGGCTCCGGCTTGATGTCGTTGCGCAGGTTGCCATCGCGGTCGTAGACCACGAACTGGCCGCCGGCGAAGTAGGTGCCGAGCTGCAGGACGATGGAGTACTGGTAGTCCGGGTTGCTGTCGGTATCCAGGTGCCGGCCGATGAACGAGCCGGCCTTCATCCGGTTCACCTGCATGCGCCGCACGTAGAAGGCGTCGTCGCCCATCAGCTTGCGGAACAGGCTCATCACGTTGTCGTTGCAGACGCGCGGGATGATCAGCTCCGACAGCGCATGGTTGACCACCGTGGGACGGTCGCGGTCGGTCATGAAACGGGCCACGTAGAGGTCGTTCTCCTCGTCGGCGTCGCCGATCAGGATCTTCTCCCACGGCAGGGTCGAGTTGGCCAGGACCTGGTTCATCAGTTCCCAGTCCTGCTCGTCGTAGAGCGCGTCGCTGGGGGTGATATAGGCGCAGCCGTTGGCTGCCAGGCTCTGGGTGATCTGGGCAATCTGAGTATTCATGGGGTTTCCTGTGTGATCAGGCGGTAGCCTGGGATGCGGGTTGGTTGGTGTGGGGCTGGTTGGCGGCATCGGTCTCCGGAGCGAGCCGGGCATGGTTCTCGCGGTACCAGTCGACGATTCCGAACGGGTCCGACTGGCCGCGGCAGAGGTGGTCGCGCAGGATCAGGAAGTTCTCCCACATGCCCCAGGTCTCGGTCATCGGGCCGAACTTCGAGGGGCGCGCCTCGTTGGCCGCGCGCTCCGGCGCGATGCGCCAGAAGTTCACCCCCGGCTTGCGGTGGTGGAAGTCGTGGCTGGGCAGGTCCTGCATGAAGGAGAACACCCGCAGCGGGATGTCGATCAGCAGCACGCCCAGGCTCCAGCGAACGAACGCCAGGGCGAAGGCCAGGCCCTGCTTGTCGGCCGGGTAGGGGCGGCCGAGGAAGCGTCCCCAGCTCAGCGAGCCGTAGTGCAGGAAGCGCGGCAGGCCGTGCTCGTTGCGGGCGAACCAGAGGTGCTCGGAGACGTGCTGGATCCACGACGAGTACTGGGTGAGGATGAAGATCGGGAACAGGTAGAACAGCGCGAACGCCTCCAGGTAGCCGCTGGCGTACACCAGGCCGAGCAGCGCGGCCCAGTAGAGCGCCCGGCTGACGCGCTCGTGGCGCGGGGCGGAGACGAAGCTGACGTCGAAGCGGAACTTCAGGTGCTCGAGGATCCGCGCCGGATGGAAGGGCGCGAGCACCAGGCGGGTCCAGAAGGCGCTCTCGGACATGCCCTTGTAGAAGCCGTGCTGCTTCATGAAGACCAGGTCGACGTCGTGCTCGGTATTGAAGGTGCGCACGCTGTGGTGTTCGTTCACGTGCAGCTTCACGTACTCGTCGCGCGGGGTGTGCAGGATCGGGATCGACAGGATCCACTTGCAGGTGAAGCGGGCCAGCGCCTTGTTCTCCAGGCTGGCGCCATGGGTGGTGTAGTGGAAGGTATGGAGGAAGCCGCGCTGGCGGTTGACCACCAGGCACATGATCAGCGCGCCCAGCAGGCACTTCAGCCACAGCGGCTGCTGCGAGGCGAGCAGTTGCTGGCCGTAGATCACCGCGAGGAAGAACACCGCGTAGCCCCAACTGATGTGCAGGTAGAGCTGCCAGGGCTTGAGCAGGGTGTCTTTCGGCCGTCGCGGCGGGCGGTCGTTCAGCGACTTGCCGGTGACCCAGGTCCAGAACGGCTGGCAGGGCAGATCCTTGTAGGTACGGCGCACGTCGATGCCGTATCCGTACTTGGAGTATCGGGTCTTGAACAGTTCATCTTGCATGGCGCAGGCGCTCCCTGGTTACAGGTAGTCGGTTCGGATGTAGAGCGTCGGGACGGTCGCGAAGAACGAGTAGAACGGCTCCATCCGGTAGTGATCGACGGCCAGCACGACGAAGTTGTCGAAGCGCTCGCCGAAGAGTTTTCCCATCAATGCGTACTCGGCGGCCTGGGAGACGAAGCTGGCCCAGATCTGCTCGCGCGACTGGCTGGCGAACCATTTCTCGTAGAGCGGCAGGCGCGACAGGAAGATCGATTCCAGGGCCGGGTAGTCCAGCCCGGTCTGGCCGTAGTCGCCCTGTTCCAGGCGCTGGACGATCTCGCCGTGGGCCCGGTGCCAGCCGTCCTCGCCGCCGCACATCTCGAAGAACGAGCAGGTCGCGGCCGGGCAGGGCAGGGCCCCGGCGATCCGCTCGAGCTGGCGCTCGACCTTGCCGAGGAAACCCTCGCGGGTCTCGCCGGTGGCGGGGTTGCGGTTGAACGACAGGTATTCGAACTCGCCGCCGAGGATCGCGTGGCGGATCTCCACCTGGCGCGCCCTGGCCAGCTCCGCCACCGCCTGCCCGGCGCTGACCAGCTTGGCGCCGGCCAGGCCGGGCTGGTCGCCGACTCGCTCGAAGGTGTAGCGCGGTTTGCCCTCGGCATCGCTGGAGTGCGAGTAGTCCGGGCATACCGCGCTCACCAGGTGCAACGGACGGCCTTCGCCAGCGGCGCGCTCCAGCGCCTCCACCAGGCCGCGCAGGGCCCGCTCGCTGGGCGGCATGACGTTGCCGGCGGCCAGCCAGCGCTCGATGTCGCGGGCGTGGCAGTCGAGCTGCGGGATGTCCGGATGCTTGAGTTCCAGCTCGCTCTTGGCGTTGACCGCATCGGCCAGGAGCAGGGTGGTCAGGGACGGGATGCGTCCCTTGCTCTTGAAACGGTGGATGTTGGTGACCACCGAGTTGCCCTGGCGCAGCTTGAAGTCGAATTCCTGGTGGCGCGACTGGAGGATCAGGTAGAACAGGTAGTTGCTGAACGGCAGCTCGCGCGCGCCGTGGGAGATGCGCAGCTCCAGATACCTGCGTTTCAGTTCGCCGAGGCGCGTTTCCAGTTGCGCATAGGTATGGTCGGGGACCACTTCGGCGAGGGGGAGGCCATACGAGATGGATTTCAATATGTTCCGGCTGAGACGGGAATCGATGTCTGGAATCATGGCGTTCACCTGACGTCGGGCTTGACCAGGACGGGGGCGGGCTGGGTTTTTCCGGGAAGGCTGTGCACGTCGCGGAACAGCAGCATGTCGACGAACTGCTGCTCCTTGTCACCGGCGAAGCCCTGCGGCTCGTCGATGCGGCGGGGGTTCTCGTAGGTGCCGAACAACATGTCCCAGATCGGGAAGTCGCTGTAGTTGCACTCGTGGCGGTCGCGCTGGTGGTGGATGCGGTGCATCTCCGGGCGCTGGAACAGGTAGCCGAGGATGTGCGGGGTGCGCAGGTTCGAGTGGTAGAACATCTCGCCGAGCGCGGCGAACATGATGTAGTAGGCGCCGGCCTCGATGCTGATGCCCATCACCACGTAGGCGACGAAGCTGCCCAGCAGCGAGTTGAAGACCATCTCGGTCGGATGCTTGTAGAAGGAGGTGAATACCTCGATGCGTTGCGGCGCGTGGTGCAACTGGTGGAACAGCCGCCAGAGCGTGTCGTTGGCGTGGCGCGCGCGATGCCACCAGTAAGTGACGAAGGTGTTGACGAAGTAGGCGGCGAAGCCGGCCAGCAGCGGTGGCAGGGCATCCGAGGTGTGCAGCAGGCTGTGCCCCATCATCCATTTGTTCCAGGTGATGCCGGCGAGCAGGGCGATCGACACCTGGACGATGTTGAGGAAGATCACCCGGGCCACCCAGGTGCTCACCTTGGGCAATTTCCAGCCGGGAACCAACTGTTCCAGCATGAAGATGAATAGCGCCACTCCGATCAAGTAATAAATCATATTTATCTCCTCTTCCTTAGGGGCGGACGCCATGCGGAACTTTCATCGATACGAAAGGCCAGCGTCCTGTTTATTGTCTGAAGCACTTCTCGGCAGGCTGCGGTTATCGCTTCGCTATATTCGGAAGGCGATCTCGGTCAGGCGTGGATAGCTTGTCCATGGTCGAATGGAGCGCTCTTTTTAATTGCCTCAGAATGCGCTTCGTGAAAATCGGCACGGACAATGAAATGCCTGGTCGAATTAAATTGTCACAGCCCGGCAGGGACAACCTGCCCTTCCGGGCAGGTATCTGCGGAGAGATAGGGGGGGAAGTATGTAGTTGCCATTTCTGGTCCCCGGGGAGCCTCGTCGACGAGGCCCGCCATGGGCCAAGGTTTGTTGTCGGGAGGCCCTCCCGACGACGATGGAGCGTGCGAGAAGAACAATGAGAAAGACCGCCGTGAGGCCCATCGGAGAGCCGTTCTACGGTTTCCGCAAAGATCCGGGGCGCCGTCCCCTCCAGCACAGCGCAGTTCCTGCGCGGCGCCTCGTGTCCGTGCTCATCGAGAAATTCTCTTCAGCCTCGTTTCGTCGTCGCCCGGCGGGCGGCGAATGGGCTCGACCTCGTCCGGAACTCCCGCACAGGGCCGGCGGCGATATGTACTTCCAGGTCCGGCTTGATAAAGGGAATTGTCATGAGTGGATAAGACGGAAACAAAAAAGAATAAAAACGCTGAAGAACCGAATCCTGCCGGGATCGATTGTTGACTGGTGAAGCTGGCATGCATGATGAGAGAGAGGGATATCTCGAGATTTTGTCAAGAATAACAACCGAGGAAGAGTTCTTCTCCCTGGTTCTCGAGATATGCGGTAATTATGGATTCGAATTCTTTTCATTCGGTGCGCGGGCGCCTTTCCCGCTGACCGCGCCTAAATATCATTTCTTGTCCAATTACCCAGGGGAATGGAAAAGCAGATATATCTCCGAAGACTACACATCCATCGACCCGATCGTGCGCCATGGTCTCCTGGAATACACCCCGCTGATCTGGAATGGCGAAGACTTCCAGGAGAACCGTTTCTTCTGGGAGGAAGCGCTGCATCACGGCATCCGTCACGGCTGGTCGATCCCGGTCCGCGGCAAGTACGGGCTGATCAGCATGCTGTCCCTGGTGCGTTCCAGCGAGAGCATCGCCGCCACGGAAATCCTGGAGAAGGAATCCTTCCTGCTCTGGATCACCAGCATGCTGCAGGCTACCTTCGGCGACCTGCTGGCGCCGCGCATCGTCCCGGAAAGCAATGTGCGCCTGACCGCCAGGGAAACCGAGATGCTCAAGTGGACCGCGGTGGGCAAGACCTACGGCGAGATCGGCCTGATCCTGTCGATCGACCAGCGCACGGTGAAATTCCATATCGTCAATGCGATGCGCAAGCTAAACTCCAGCAACAAGGCGGAGGCCACCATGAAGGCCTACGCCATCGGCCTGCTCAACTGAATCGACGCCTCGTCGCCTAGCGAGGCCGCCACGCAAGCGTCCGGCCATTCACCGAATGGCCGGATAGCGTTTGCGCCGGTCGCCTGAGCGCAGCCTTCCCACCGGCAGCGTTTCCCCGCTGCCCCCTTCGCCATTGCGCCCGTCCTCCTGTTGTCCGGCACGCTAGTGCAACTTTCCGGGCGCTTGGCAAACCGGCCAAAGAATAGAACGGAATCGATGCCCCACACCTGTAATTTTTAAGGGGTTATGGCTATTGCAAAAAAGCGTTTATAAGTTTGTCCCCTGTCAAATCTGGTTACAACTGGGTTTCAGGCGAAACATTCGGTCATGGCAATTCGGCATTAGTTGAAACTTTGGAGACGCTCCGAAGCGGGCAACTTTTGCCCGGAAAAAGCTTCACGGCAATTTCTCCGGCCTGTCATCCCGATGTCTTCTTTCCGGTATGGATGCCAGTCGATTCGAACTGGCGGAGATTCGCACCATGCGAGAGTACCAACGGTTGAAAGGGTTTACCGACAACCTGGAATTGCGTCGGCGCAACCGTGCCACGGTCGAGCACTACATGCGCATGAAGGGGGCCGAACGGTTGCAGCGGCACAGCCTGTTCGTCGAGGACGGCTGCGCCGGCAACTGGACCACGGAAAGCGGCGAACCCCTGGTTTTCCGGGGCCATGAGAGCCTCAGGCGGCTCGCCGAGTGGCTCGAGCGCTGCTTCCCCGACTGGGAGTGGCACAACGTGCGGATCTTCGAGACCGAGGATCCGAACCACCTCTGGGTCGAGTGCGACGGGCGCGGCAAGGCGCTGGTCCCGGGGTATCCGCAGGGCTATTGCGAGAACCACTACATCCATTCCTTCGAACTCGAGAACGGCCGGATAAAACGCAATCGCGAGTTCATGAACCCGATGCAGAAATTGCGTGCATTGGGAATAGCCGTTCCGCAAATAAAACGTGACGGCATTCCCACCTGATTAATGATTATTCCAATTCAAGAGGAGATATGACGATGCTCGATAATGCTATTCCCCAAGGTTTCGAAGACGCCGTGGAGTTGCGCAGGAAGAATCGCGAGACGGTGGTCAAGTATATGAACACCAAAGGCCAGGATCGCCTGCGCCGCCATGAACTTTTCGTCGAGGACGGCTGTGGCGGTTTATGGACCACCGATACCGGTTCGCCCATCGTCATTCGTGGCAAGGACAAGCTGGCCGAGCACGCGGTGTGGTCGCTGAAATGCTTCCCGGATTGGGAGTGGTACAACATCAAGGTCTTCGAGACCGACGATCCCAACCACTTCTGGGTCGAGTGCGACGGCCACGGCAAGATCCTCTTCCCCGGGTATCCCGAGGGTTACTACGAGAACCACTTCCTGCATTCCTTCGAGCTGGACGACGGCAAGATCAAGCGCAACCGCGAATTCATGAACGTCTTCCAGCAATTGCGCGCCCTGAGCATTCCGGTCCCGCAGATCAAACGCGAAGGCATTCCCACCTGAGGCCATCCTGGAAGGGGTGAACTATGGACGATCTATTGCAACGCGTACGGCGCTGCGAAGCGCTGCAGCAACCCGAATGGGGCGATCCGTCGCGCCTGCGCGACGTGCAGGCGTACCTGCGCGGCAGTCCGGCGCTGATCCG